>JADBKA010000432.1 GCA_014896635.1 Ktedonobacteraceae bacterium | reverse complement strand
CAATTCGCCGCAGTTGCTGGTCTGTGCCTATGTGATTATTTCACTACCATTCGTCTATCGTCCTATCGACAACAATTTGCGCGCCGTCAATACGTCTGTGTTGACCGAAGCAGCCTACAGTCTGGGCTGTAGCTGGTGGAAGACGTTCTTGCTCATTGTGCTGCCCAACATCTGGCCGGGCATCATCAGCGCAGCCCTGCTGACGTTCTCGACGGTCATGGGCGAGTTCACGCTGGCGCAGTTGTTCGGCATCTACACCTTCCCGATCTATCTCAACCAGATCGGCCAGAGTGATGCACACAGGGCGGCAGTCCTGACAGTGCTCAGTTTTCTCATAACACTGTTCTGTGTGCTGGGCATTGTCTTTCTTGCTCAGCGCCGGGCCGGCCAGGGCGAACTGGAAATCGCGGCAACCAGGTAGCCAGAGAGAAGGGAACCGTGATAGCTTTCTGTTCATAGTTGCATCGAGGTACAATCTATGGTTTTTCTGGAGCTGGAGAATCTCACAAAATATTTCGGGCAGACCGTTGCCGTTGATCACGTCTCCTTGTCTATCCAGCAGGGAGAGTTGCTGACGCTGCTCGGTCCGAGCGGTTGCGGCAAAACTACGCTGCTGCGGATGATCGCCGGCTTTGAGATACCGAGCGAAGGACGCATTCTCCTGGACGGTGAAGAAATCACGCATCGTGCCGCCAGCAAACGTGCGATGGGCGTTGTATTCCAGTCGTATGCACTCTTTCCTCACCTGACCGCCGAGCAAAACATTGCCTTCGGCATGCAGATGAAGGGCCTGCCAGGCAACCAGATCAGGCAGCGCTGCCGTGAACTGCTGGCGCTGGTGGGACTGGACGAAGTGGGGCGGCGCTATCCTCACCAGTTATCAGGTGGTCAGCAGCAGCGCATTGCCCTGGCGCGGGCACTCGCCATCGAGCCGAAAATGCTGTTGCTTGATGAACCGCTCTCCGCGCTCGACGCCAGGGTGCGCGTTATGCTGCGCAACGAAATTCGCCGCATTCAGCAGCGGCTGGGCATCACTGCCATCTATGTCACCCATGATCAGGAAGAAGCTCTGGCGATTTCTGACCGCATAGCCGTCATGACACAGGGTCGTATAGAGCAACTCGACCATCCTGAAGAGATCTACGGCAATCCCAAAACGGCTTTTGCCGCGACTTTTGTGGGTGTTAGCAACCAGTTCAAAGGGATAGTAAAATCCGCTGTCGATGGCCTGTGCCAGGTACAGGTACATACATTCCGTGTCCCCTCACTTGCCGAAGCCGGGCATCGTGATGGGGATACAGTGTTACTTGTCGTGCGTCCCGAAGAAGTTTCGTTGCGGCAGCACAGCAACGGCGCGACAGGTGACACTGGCAGTGAAGAGGCCAATCGGATACAGGGTATGATCGAATTGCGCACTTTCCTCGGCCCCTTCACGCGCTTTCATGTCCACATCGGCGACGACATAACGCTCATAGCCGACATCCCTAGCCAGCAGGCCAGATCCTACGAGACGAAGCAGACTGTAACCCTGTCATTCCCTTCTTCAGCCTGCCAGGTGCTGCCGCTTCAGGTGAGGGATGGAGCTACGCCACCTCGACCCGGTGTTCTCTGAGCAGGTCCAGCAGCCACTGCTC
>JADBKA010000148.1 GCA_014896635.1 Ktedonobacteraceae bacterium | reverse complement strand
GATCTCCTCAGCGGACGGTGTACGCAGCCGCTCTACGTCGTGCAGGGAGCGGATGGGAGTATGCAATACCGGTCCATCTGCCAGAATAGATAGCTCCATGCCCATCGCTTCAACCGGTAACATGATATCGGCATAGAGCACGACCGCATCGACACCAAACGTTTCTACCGGCATCAACGCTACCTGCGAACTTAATTCGGGTGTGCCGGCAATCGTTCTGACATCATATTTTTTCAGCAGTGCGCGATATTGGAGGAGACAACTGCCAGCCTGGCGCATAAACCAGACAGGCGTGGCGTCAGGCTGTCTGAGATGGCAGGCAGCCAGAAAACGAGCTACTCCGCTCTGTAATGGAAGCGCATGTTCTGTTGTATTTTCAGACATAAACACTTATCTTTCCCGACTAGCGTTTTGTTGTTTCATGAACAGCATCAACCAGACGGCGCAGTAGATCGGGGTTAGCATCCTTTGGCACACCATGTCCTAAATTGAAGATATGGCCGGGCCGATTGGCAGCGCGGCGCAGGACATCCTGCATCTCCGCTTCAACGACGGGCCACTCTGTCAGCAGCAAAGCCGGATCGAGATTGCCCTGCACGCCGCGTTCAAAGCCGACAGCCTGCCAGGCTCTGTCCAGATCGACATGCGCGTCGATGCCGATAATATCTCCCCCCGCTTCGGCCATCACTTCAAGCAGCGCGGCAGTATGTGTGCCAAAATGAATGGCAGGGGTATTGCTCTGTTTAACAGCTTCAAAGATGCGCCGGACATAAGGCTGGACAAACTGGCGATAGGCGTTGGGATTAAGCACACCTATCCAGCTATCAAAGAGCTGGATTGCATCAACGCCCGCCTGAATCTGAGCTATGAGATAGTGTATGACGACCTCTGTCAGCTTCTCCATCAGGGCATGCCATAGTTCCGGCTGGCCGTACATCATCGCTCTGGTCATATGATAATCCCGCGAGGCGTGTCCTTCAATCAGGTAGCAGGCCAGGGTAAAGGGAGCGCCGGAAAAACCAATCACTGCCTGCCTGCCTGCCAACTCATGGCGCACGAGGCGGATTGTTTCCATCTCAAACGGGGTAATCTCCTCTGCCGAAGGGACGCGCAGTGCTTCAATGTCTCGCCTGCTGCGCACTGGCTGGTGAATGACAGGACCCGTTTCATGCCGGATCTCCAGCGATAAGCCCATTTCTTCCAGCGGTAGCATGATGTCAGCGTAAATTACTGCGGCATCAACGCCGAAAGTTTCTACAGGCATTAATGTCACTTTCGTGCTTATTTCAGGAGTCCTGACCATTGTCAGCATATCATATTTTTTGCGTAGTAGACGATAAGCGGGCAGGCAACGTCCTGCCTGGCGCATGAACCAGACGGAGGTAGTGTCTGGCTGCTGGCGATGGCAGGCTGCCAGAAAACGAGAATAGCCGGTCCGGGAAGAATGGACGGATGTTATTTTATTTTTTTGCATGCTATCTGCGACATTTCCTTTTTTAAGAATCTGGTGTGCAAAGTCCCGTCTCCTGTCGGGGGACGGGATGAAAGCGCCGTTTTTTGTAAGGTTTCTGGTCCTCCATATCATAGCGCGGTTTTTGCCTGGCGGCAATGAGAAATCTTCATGAAATTGTAAAAAACGTGGTGAAAATCTCAAGTCATTGACATTTTTAATGTTCTTCTCCTTGCCCCTGGTGATCCTCTCCGCCATACCCGCTGTTCTGACAACCTCCTTGTTTCTGATTGCTCCCGTCCTGTTTGTTGCTCTGCCCGTCTCCCGACTGATGGAATTTTTTCTTCACTCTCTGATCATAATGCTGGTTGTCGTTGTAGCTGTTGTAGCTGTTGTCGCTGCCGTTATAGCTATTGCTATACACCGTATTATTTCCCTCACCAGTTTCGTTCAACTGTGATCGTACGTTGGGGGGAGTAGAGAAGGGTTGCATGAATGAATTATCGCCTTTTCCGCCAGAGGTTGTAGGTGCAGTAGCAGTTGGAAGTGATGGTGTCGGCGAAGATCCGGCTATGGGTGTTTGCGCCATGCCGCCGGAGATGCTTGCTCCCTGCAAAGTCGGTTGCGAGGCATCAGAGGTAGGAAAAGGAGCGGAAGTTGTAAAAGCCAGCAACACCGACCCGGCGAGAAATGTTGCCAGCATAATAGTCATTGCCACGAGTTTGAATATCTGTTGTTTTCTCTGTTTATATTTATTTACAGGTATATCAGGCATTATATCTATTTGTGGCAGGGAAAAAACGCGCACATCTGCCGATAGTGTTGGGGTCAGGCTCAGAGATGCCTGCTCAAAGTCCAGTGCCTGCCGGTATGCATAGGCCATTTGCTGAGCGGTACGAAATCGCCCTGTGGGACTCTTCGCCAGCGCCCGCAAAATCACGCGCTCGACGGCAAAAGGGATAGCAGGATTGAGAGAGGATGGTGGCGGTGGTGGGTCCTGCAAATGCTTCCAGACTATTGCGAGGGGTGTGGAACCGTTAAAAGGAACTCGGCCTGTGAGCATCTGGTAGAGCAGTATGCCCAGCGCATAGATGTCGCTTGCTGCCGTTACCTGGCTCTCAACAAGTTCCGGTGCCATATATTCGGGCGTGCCGATAACGAAGTTTGAGCGGGTGAGGCTGTGGCTTTCTCCTGCCTCTTTCACCAGGCCAAAGTCCGCCAGGTAGACATGTTTGCCATCCTGCAAGAGAATATTTGAAGGTTTAATATCACGGTGTACGATTCCCTGCTCATGGGCGTACTGGAGCGCCCCGGCCAGTTGTTCAAGGATATTGCCGGCCTCGTCCAGCGACACCGGTCCTCGCGCCAGGTGGCTATGGAGCGTGCCGTAGGCGATATAAGGCGTCACCAGGTAATGCCAGTCATCATACTCACCATAATCCAGAGCCGGTAAAATATGAGCATGCCGGAGTCGAGCAACCGTCCTGACCTCGCGGCAAAATCGCTCACAATATTCTCCTGCGCTTTTATGTACAAGCTTCACAGCGACTATTTGCTCAGTTTCATTGTCCCGCGCCAGATAGACTTCGGACATTCCCCCGCGTGCCAGGCGGCTCTGAATAGTGTAATGGCTGATAGTCGTTCCGATCAGCTCTCGCATACTCATCCCTTGCTTTTCTCTCTCTCAACTTCGACGGATTGCTGCCGCGAAGCTGAACAGGGCTGCACTACGGAAAGTTCATTTCTACAAAGCTTCATTGATAAACACGCATCCGGCCAGGATTCGGTAGCAGGTCTGATAATGTCATCTCTGTTTCTGTTCCTCAAGTTAAAGGCGAGAGAAAGATTAACCACACCCTTCTTAGCCGCCATGAGAAGAGAGGACTTGCACAAGGTAGAACAGTGCGCTGACCAACGCTGCCAGTAAAAGTGTAGTGAGTAGAAGCACCGCCAGCAGGCGCACCCACATGCGAGGAGAACGTACCGGCGGGAGAGCGATAGAAGATACCGGGACCACGCGAATCACGGCAGGCGGCACTTCGACAGAGGATGATGTGCTGCCAGTGATAGCACAAGCCTGCGGGTTGAGCGCCCGCTGATAGGCGTGCGCCATGTCCTGAGTCGTCGGGAACCGCTCCTGCGGCTTCTTCGCCATCGCGCACAAAATGACCTGTTCAACGGCCTGAGAAATAGCAGGATTGAGAGAAGAAGGCGCCTCTGGCTTATTCTTGATATGCTGCCAGACAGTGACAACGGGTGTATCTCCCCGAAATGGTAACCGTCCTGTCAACATCTGATAGAGCAGCACGCCCAGCGCGTAGACGTCGCTGGCAACCGTCGGCGGCGTATCTACCAGTTCAGGTGCCATATACTCTGGAGTACCAATTAAGTAGCCCGACTGCGTGAGACTATGGGCAGCTCCTGCGCTTTTCACCAGACCAAAATCGGCCAGGTAGACATACTTACCCTCGTGCAGTAGCACATTCGATGCCTTGATATCCCGATGTACCATACCATGCTCATGCGCACACTGAAGCGCATCGGCCAGTTGTGCCAGAATCTCACCGGCTTCTTCCTGCGAGAGCGAGCCTCGCGCCAGGCGATCATGCAAAGTACCATAGGCAATATAGGGTGTGACAAGATAATACCAGGATTCGTACTCACCATAATCCAGAGCTGGCAAAATATGTGGATGTTTTAGCCGCGCCACAACGTGTGTCTCGCGGCGAAATCGTTCGCAATACTCTCCTGCACTGCGATGCACCATTTTAATGGCTACCATCTGCTGTGTTCTGGTATCCTGCGCCAGATAAACAACCGACATGCCACCCTTCGCCAGTCGCCGCTGTATATGATAATGTCCAATAGTAATACCTTCTAATAGTTGCATTATTTTCTTCTCCTTACATTTCTTCTGTATATATTACTGGCGTAAGATTAGTGGTCTATCCTCTCACTCATAAGAGAAAAAGAGTGGGAACACCTTTGTCAAGTTAATACCCATCAACGAAATAGTGAACAGGGACAGTCAGCCACCTTGCTCTCCGGCAACTATTATACACGCCCGCATAGCCTGCTGGCGATCACAGATAGTAAATACTCTGGTCTATAATGAATATTTGTGTACGGTGGGAGGGGATTACAGGGAAGCAGCCCCGAAAAGAAAATCACGAGACCTGTTTTCCTGTGTAAAAGTAAACATAAAATTATACATATCCCGTAGATAGCTGGCCGCTTGATTTGGATGTATATGTATAATAAAGATAGATGGTCCGATGAGAGGCGGATATGTGGGTGATGCATGCATCGTGACATTCAACTCTGCCTGTTGGGATCATATAGATACACAAATTTTTGTTTTGTGAAGAAAGGATAGGAAAATGCACGAAGAACACTTGTGGAAAAAGGCGACTTGCCATCAGCACCAGGCTGCCGAGGAGCAGATCCCGGCGCCTGAAGATTCTCTTGAAGCTATCGAGTTGACAGATGCCGACTTGGAGAACGTTCATGGCGCGGGCGGCATCAACATCAGCATTCTGGACAACAGTCTCAACCATATCAACGTTCTCAATCGCGCCAATGTGCTCAACAATATCCTGCCTATCGCCTCAAACAGCCAGGCGAGCAGCGATGACCACATCAGTATCTACAAGTGCAATTGCTCCTATTAGCTGATAGCGGCAATTGACTTCCCCGCTTACCTGCTCAGAGGGAGGCAGAGACACCAGAGTGTGCTGCTACGCTTCCCCTGAGCAGGAACGCTGCCCGAATATCCCCAAAAGAGGCTCCCCTGTTCGTTCTTTCAGGAAAGGAAAAGAGATCGTACCGGTACTATTGTGTGATTGACAATATAGAACGACAGTTCGTATGCTAGGAACATATCCTTTATTATTTTTGGAGAATTTTTATGGGAGCCGACTTTGCTCATTTGCATGTCCATACCGAATACTCTTTACTTGATGGATTCAGCCGCATAAAAAAACTCGTCAAACAGACTAGAGATCTTGGTATGCGCCACCTGGCGATCACTGATCACGGTGCCATGTACGGCGCGATTGAGTTCTACAAAGCCTGCAAGGCAGCAGAGATTAACCCCATCATCGGCATCGAAGCGTATCTGACTGAGGATATGAAAGACCACTCCAGGCGCTATAACGATGACTACCATCACCTGCTGCTGCTGGCGAAAAACAATACCGGCTACTATAACCTGCTCAAACTGACCACCATTGCCAGTACAGAAGGCTGGCACCTGCGGCCCCGCATCGACAAAAAAGTGCTTGAACAGTATCACGAGGGGCTGATCGTAACTTCTTCCTGTCTCTCAGGCGAGATTCCCAAGATGCTGCTTAAAGAGCAGGAGCAAGAGGCATATCGCATGGCCCGCTGGTATCAGGATGTCTTCGGGCCTGAAAACTTTTATCTTGAGATTCAGGAGCATCATGGCGTTTTTGAGGACGGCCAGCCCTCGCCACAGGGCCAGTTGAACCAGCTCCTCTACCGCATGCACAAAGATCTGGGCATCGAGATGGTCGCCACCAATGATCTGCACTACGTCGAGGCACAGGATGCGGCCTCGCACGATGTGCTGCTCTGTGTGCAGACAGGCAAGCAACTTGATACGCCGAAGCGCATGCGCTTTGATAGCAGCGAGTATTATCTTAAGAGTCCCGAAGAGATGGCGCGTCTCTTCCCTGATCTGCCTGAGGCGATCATGAACAGCGTGCGCATCGCCGAGCAGTGCGAGGTCAATCCCCTGGCGCGCGTTGCCGGCCTGCCCGCTTACCAGATCCCGGCAGGTTTTGCCTCACCTGCTGACTATCTGTACCACCTCTGTCTTGAAGGTGTCAAAGAACGCTTCGGCGAGATTACCGAGCGTGTGAAACGCCAGCTAGACTATGAATTTGATCTGATTCGGCAGAAAGGCTTCGTCAACTACTTTTTGATCGAATGGGATTTCGTCAACTATGCGCGCTCGCATGGCATTCGCTGTTCCGCACGCGGCTCTGCCGCCGGTAGCCTGCTCGCCTACGTCCTGGGTATCACCAATGTTGACCCCCTGCGCTATCAACTGCTTTTTGAGCGCTTCCTTAATCCTGAGCGCGCGGATATGCCTGATATTGATATGGACTTCCCCGATGATCGCCGTGAAGAGGTCATCGAGTATGTGACACAGAAATATCATCCCGAATGCGTGGCACAGATGGTGACGTTCAATACGATGGCCGCCAAAGCATCGGTGAAAGATGTGGCGCGCGTCATGGGCCGCCAGGAACTGGGCGACCGTATCACTCGTCTCATTCCCACTGGTCCCAAAGTGACGCTGCAAGGCTCGCTGGACGAAGTTCACGAATTGGCACAGCTCTACAAGGAAAGCCAGCAGGCCAGAGAAATCATCGACCAGGCGCTCAAACTGGAAGGCTCGGTGCGCACTACCGGCGTGCATGCGGCAGGCGTGCTGATCGGCAATGAGCCGCTGGACCACTTCGTCCCACTGCAACTGCGCGATCCCAGAGATCCATCGAAAGGCCGCGTGACCCAGTTCGAGCAGCAACATCTCGAAGAACTGGGCCTGATTAAATTCGACTTTCTGGGTCTCTCTAACCTGACCATCCTGGATAACACCGTCAAATTTATCAAGGCTGCACGCGGCGAAGAGGTCGTGCTGGAGAAAATTCCACTCGATCCCATCCCCAGTCTCGATGAGCAGAACGCCAGGCGCCAGAAAGCCTTTGATCTGCTCGCCAGCGGCGAAACCACTGGCATCTTCCAGCTAGAAAGCGCCAAGATGCGCGAATATATCAAGCAGCTCAAGCCCACCTGCATCGAGGACGTGACTGCAATGGTGGCGCTCTATCGCCCCGGTCCAATGGATAGTATCCCCGATTTCATTGATGCCAAGCACGGGCGCAAGAAGGTAACTTACCTGGACCCGCGTCTCGCTGAATGGCTGGCCGAGTCTTATGGCGTAATCGTCTATCAGGACCAGGTGCTGCTGATCGCCGTCAATCTGGCAGGCTTCTCCTGGGGGAAAGTCAACAAATTTCGCAAGGCGCTCAGCAAGAAGAAGATGGATGAAGTTGAGGGCTATCGCAACGATTTTATCGAGGGCTGTGTCAAAAATGGTATGAAGCGAGAGGTGGCCGAACAGCTCTTTACGCTGATCGAACCATTCGGCGGCTATGGTTTCAATAAAGCTCATGCCGCCAGTTACGCCGTTGTGGCCTTCTATACTGCCTACCTTAAAGCCAACTATACCGCCGAGTTCATGGCTGCGACGATGACGACCGAGGCTTCAGACGCGAAAAAGATCGCCAATGCCATCGCCGAGTGCAAGCGTATGGGTGTCGAGGTCTATGGTCCCGATATCAACAAGAGTGATCGCGGTTTCACCGTCGAGAAGGGCGGTGTACGCTTTGGCCTGCTGGCAATTAAAGGCATCGGCGAAGGCCCGATCAATGAGATTGTGCGCGCCCGTGAAGAGGGTGGACCTTTCAGGGATCTGGCAGATTTCTGTACGCGCGTCGATCCCAGAACTGTCGGCAAGGGGGCGATTGAAACGCTGATCAAAGCGGGTGCGATGGATTCGCTGGCCGATAATAAACGACATGTGTTACTTGAGGCGGTAGAACGCGCGATGCAGTTCGGTAAGAGCGAACGCCAGGCAAAAGAAGCAGGCATGCTCAGTCTCTTCGGCGAAACGATCAGCGCATTGCAATTTTCCTACAACTGGAATGTGCCGGAGATTTCGCGCAAACAACTACTGGAATGGGAGAAAGAACTGATCGGCGTCTACATCACACGCCATCCTCTGGCATATATCAGCGACCTGCTCAAAGAGCGTGTGACGCACACGACCGTTGAGATTACTGAGGAATTAGACGGCAAGAAAGTCACGGTCGGCGGAACAATCAAAGAAGCTCGACGCATCACCACCAAAAAGGGCGATACCATGTGTGTGCTGCAAATAGAAGATATACTCGGCACGATCAGTGTAACGCTCTTTCCGCGCTCTTACGAACAGTATAAAGATCTGCTGGTTGAGGATACGGTGGTGATCGTCAAGGGCGAGGTACAGGTGCGCCGCGACGAACCGGGTATCCTCTGTGATAGTCTTGAGCCACTGCACAATGTGAATGTCGAGGAAGAGATGAACCGTAAACGCTACCTGGTCTGGCTCAGAGTTCCACTCAGTGGCAGCGACGAGCTTTCAATCTCCAACGATATCATGAAGATCCAGGATGTCTACCGCTGCTTGCAGGAGCGTCCGGGACGTGATCATTTCGAGGTGCTGATTGATCACGACGAGTGGTCAGTGCGCCTGGAGCCGGGCGATAATACGATGCACTATACGCCTGAACTGCATGCTCGTCTCGAAGCGATTCTTGGCACCGGCATGGTAGAAGTGCAGGCATTTGATCTGCTCCCTGCCTGACAGGGATGAGAGAGGTCCAGGGGGCAAAGCCCCCCTGGTGGGGGAACAGCGGGTCCCCGCGTCGCGGGGTGCGGTCCCACTTTGTAGGACAGGATTCCCCGGAGAGGAACGGATGTCCCCCGAAAAACCCTTTTTCCCCTTTTTCTCCTTTCGTCGGTGTCCTCCCAACTATGCCCACCTGGAACGTATTAAAAAAGAAGAGAATCAGGAGAGTAGAATATCAAAGCGAGAAGATTATCTCTTCTAAAGAAGGAGACCAGCATGTGCGGGCGTTACACCCTGATCACCGATATTAAAACAATCGCCGAGACGTTCCATGTGGCACCGACGCTCCAGGCGATGCCACGCTACAATATCGCGCCAACCCAGGATGTGGTGACGGTCATGCGTAATGGCGAGGCACACCTGGAACTGCTGCGCTGGGGTCTGATCCCGTCATGGGCGAAGGATGAGGAAGTCGGTTCGCGTATGATCAACGCGCGCGCCGAGACACTGGCCGAGAAGCCAAGCTTCAAGCGCCTGCTCCAGATGCGGCGCTGTCTCATCGTCGCCGATGGCTTCTATGAGTGGAAGGCCGGGCCGGGGGCGAAAAGCAAAACACCTATGTACATCACCATGAAGGATCACACGCCGTTCGCCTTTGCCGGCCTGTGGGATGTCTGGAAAAACGCCGACGGCCAGATCCTGCGTACTTGCACGATTATCACAACGGAGCCAAACGAGCTGGTTGCATCGATTCACAATCGCATGCCAGCCATTCTCACGCCCGAAGCGCGCGAAATCTGGCTTGATCCTGAGCTACACGATCCGCATACGTTGCTGCCATTGCTTGCGGCCTACCCCGGCGAGATGGCGGCACGACCTGTCTCGCGGCTCGTCAACAATCCGAAATACGACACTCCCGAAGTGCTTGCTTGATCGGGAAAAGAGGAGGTTCAGGAGACCTGGAGTGTCCCCCTTTGGCGTCAACTTAACAGAAAAAGGGGGATCTCCAAAGTCTCTTTTTCCCTAATTTTTCTCCTTTGGGGAAAGGATTTGATAGAACTTCTCTACTCCTACACGCCCACCAGCGCGCCGGCATCCAGGCGGGGAAACAGCACCTCGCCTGGCGCAATGCGCGACATGTGGCGCTCTCCCCACACTGCCTCGTGCTTCCAGGCTCCGTGCTCAACCGGACCAAGACCCAGTTGCGCCAGGATGCGGTTACAGGCCGAAGGAATATAAGGCGAAAGCAGAATTGCCAGCAAGCGTGTCGCTTCGGCTGCCGAATAGAGCACCGTATCCAGGCGCGCCGCCTGCTCAGGTTGGCGTGCGAGTTTCCAGGGGGCGCTCTGTTCAATGTACTGGTTGACATGCCGTACCAGATTCCAGGTGATATTCAGTGCACTGCCAATCTCCCACGCATCTAATGCGATGCCTGCACGCTGGCGGGTCTCTGTGGTAAGCTGTTTGAGCGTCTCTTCCGGCTCAGTGAGCACTGTGGGGGCCGGGATGTTGCCGTTGCGGTAACGCTGGATCATCGAAACGACGCGGTTCAGCAAGTTGCCGAGATCGTTGCCCAGCTCGTCGTTATAGTGGCGGAGCAGGCCGGCACGCGAGAAATCGCTGTCCGAGGCAAACGAGAGGTTGCGCGTCAAGTAGAAGCGTACAGCGTCCACGCCCACTGCGTTGACCAGTTCGACAGGGTCCGTATTGCCAAGCGTTTGGAAAAGCGCTGGCCTTCCAGGCTGATAAAGCCATGTACGGCCACCTGCTCTGGCAGAGGCAATCCGGCGGAGAGCAGCATTGCAGGCCAGTAGAGGCAGTGGAAGCGCGTGATGTCTTTTCCGATAACATGTGCGTTGGCAGGCCAGTAACGGGCGAATTGCTGCTCGTCATCAGGAAAGCCGGCAGCGGTCAGATAGTTGGTCAGGGCATCGAACCAGACATAGATGACCTGCTGCGGGTCGCCGGGAACCGGCACTCCCCAGGGAATCGTGCCGGGCCGCACCTGGCGCGAGACCGAGAAATCGCGCAATCCCTGCTTGATCAGTCCGAGCACTTCGGCCCGCCGTGAGGGCGGTACAATAAAGTCGGGATGCGTCTCGATATGCTCAAGCAAACGATCACTGTATTTCGTGAGAGCGAAGAAGTAATTCTCTTCTTCCAGCCATTCGGGCTGCAATGTCGGGTGATTCGGGCAGCGGCCTGCGATAAGCTCTTCCGAGGTATAGAAATTGTTGCAGTTCGGGCAATACCAGCCGGAATAGGTGGATATGTAGATATCACCGTTCTGCTGTGCGCGGCGGAACATCTCCTGTGAGGCTCTGATGTGCCGTTCCGAAGTTGTGCGAATCCAGTAGTCGTAGGAGATGTCGAGTTTCTTCCAGGCCAGGAGGAAGGCTCTGTTGATCGTATCAATCCAGCTATGTGGATCAACATCGTTTGCCTCTGCTGCGCGCAAAACGTGCTGGCTGTTCTCATCGACACCACCACTGAAGTATGTCTCATCTCCAAGCAATCGGTGATAGCGGGCAATGACATCGGCGGCGACTTTTTCCAGCGCATGCCCGATATGCGGTTTACCATTGGGATAGTCAATAGCAGTGGTGATGTAATAGCGCCTGCCTGCTG
>JADBKA010000147.1 GCA_014896635.1 Ktedonobacteraceae bacterium | reverse complement strand
TTGAGGAGTGGGCACAGACGCCTGTTGGCCTGGCGATGGTGCCGGTCGAGAAATTGCATGTCGTCTCGCCACAGCAGACGCTCAAGGAAGTGCTGCCTCTGATGAACACGCAGGATGTCAACCAGCTTCCGGTGGTACAGGACGGACGGCTGCTCGGCGTCTTGAGCCGCGATGCCGTGCTGCGCTCCCTAGAGATACGCAGTAGTCTTGGCCTGCACCAGCCTGGGACAACTTCAACGGAGAAAGAAGAGATCGGCCAGTAATACAGCGGGACCGGGGACGCATTTCCTGATGGCTGGGAAGATTCCCTACTATGGCAGAATTCGCGCTTCCCCGGCTTATTCTCCCCTGCCTGGAACCTGGTAGTATGCCAGGGACAATTCCGTAGGGAGAAAAATAAGGAAGTATCCTCATCATATTTGTTCGGTAAGCAGAGTATACTTGATAGAGAATATTGCAGTGCCAATCTGATAGACAGCGTAGTTGTCAAAAGTCCCGGAGCGCCGGGGTAGCCATAGGCGAACATCGGTGAACATTCTTATCGGCCATACGAGATGTGCCTCTTCTTTGATGCTCCTCACACTTCTGCTTTCTACTACCCTGTCATATCGCATTTATTTCTTACTACGACGAAAGGAAAAGTCCACATGCGACTGAAAACCGTTCCTGGTTTCACCCGATTGTCTGTCATCGTCTGTTGCTGTGCCATCGTTCTTGCTGCATGCGGAAGCGGTAACCCGCTCCCTGCTGGCAAGAACACGGGAAACCAGCCAGTAGCTGCTCCGCCGGATAAACAGATTGTGCGCATGCCGGCGGAGGGTGGCGACTTCGCCACGCTGGACCCGGCGTTGACGGCGCTGACGGGCGAACCCATGAATATCATCTTCACGGGCCTGGTCGGGCTGAAAGCTGATGGCACGGTTGGCGATCAACTCGCCGCATCCCACGAGGTATCGGCGGATGGCCTGACTTACACCTTCAAGCTCAAACCGAACCTCAAGTTCAGCGATGGCTCACCTCTGACCGCTGACGATGTGGCCTACAGCATTAATCGCGCCGTCTCACCTGCGACGAAATCCAATGTACGAACTTATCTCAACATGCTCAAGGATTTCGACAAGATCACTTCGGGGAAGATCCCGACGCTGATAGGGGATAGCCTGATCGTTAAAGATCCCTCGACCATCTCCATTGTGCTCAGTAAACCTGCCGCCTATTTCTTGCAAGCACTGACCTATCCCACTTCCTATGTGGTCCAGAGGAAGCTGATCGAACAGTATGGCGACAAGTGGACTGATCATCTCAACGA
Source organism: Ktedonobacteraceae bacterium (assembly GCA_014896635.1). The sequence continues at coordinate 10,194 of JADBKA010000147.1, read as the reverse complement.
AGGTGGTGGCGCCGGACCGTTCAAGGTGGAGAGCTACAGCCATACGACCGGCCTGGTGCTGGTCCCCAATCCCAACTACTACGGGCCGAAGCCCAAACTTCAGAAAATCCAGTACATCATCGCCGGTGATCGGGATAGCAACTACAGGGCCCTCAGGGCCGGCCAGTACGATATTGCTCTCGTGCCACCCAGTCAGATCGAATTCGCAAGCAAGCAAGCCGGTTTCCAGTCTATCCCCTCTTTGACAACTAACTACATCGGTCTGAATTACCTGGCGAAACCTTTCGACAACATCAAAATTCGCCAGGCGTTTGCGCTCGCCATCGACAAAGAGCTGATCGCAAAGCGCATTATCGGTAATGCATCTATCCCCCGCAATCACATTGTGCTCAAAGGTATGGCCGGCTACAATGAAAACCTGACGGGGCCGACAGGTGTCACCAGTCTGGCCGGCGATCAGGCGAAGGCGAAACAGTTGTTCCAGGAAGGCTTGCAGGAAGCGGGCTATGGCAGTGTTGATAAGCTTCCCCCGCTCTCGCTGGCTTACACTGTCAGCTACTTGGTCCGCCGATTTATAAGCATATCGGGGGAATGTATCAGAGTGATTTAAGCGGGCTTATCGGCCCGGAAATTTATCACAGCCATGATCATCAGGAACTGACCAGGCAGAATGAGGGGCCATCAGCACAATACTGGCTTGGCACTGATGCTCTCGGTCGTGATTTGCTGGTGCATTTAATGCAGGGACTGCTCGTTTCACTGACTGTAGCGTTTCTCGTCGAGGTTGTAAATATTTGCCTGGGTGTCACGATTGGTGTGCTGGCCGGTTATTATGGGGGATGGATTGATGTGATTCTGGCACGTTTTACAGATCTCATTTTCGCCTTTCCCGGCTTATTGTTCGCTATTCTGCTCACTGGCATCTTTGGTCCTACGACCACTGATTATTTCGCCAGGCTGCCGGTGATTGGCGCGTTTTTAGGCAGCGGTAATGCGCCGCTGGTAATCGTCTCGCTGGCGCTGACGCTGGTGGCCTGGCCGTTGATGGCGCGCTATGTGCGCGGCCAGACGCTCCAGCTCAAGGGACAGCAGTTTATCGAGGCAGCGCGTACTGCCGGCATCAGTGACAGGCGCATCATTCTGCGCCATATTATTCCGAATCTGTTCAGCATTGTGTTTATTGCCTCGACGCCCAATGTGGCCGGCACGATTATTGGCGAAGCTGGTCTTAGCCTGCTGGGCCTGGGAGTCAGGCCGCCGGGTTCGAGTCTTGGTCTGATGGTTGCCGATGGGGCCGATACGCTGGAGATACATCCCTGGAATACCCTGTTTCCGACGCTGGTGCTCACCATTATCGTGCTTGCTATCTCGTTTATTGGTGATGGATTGCGGGACGCTTTTGATCCCCGTGCTAAGGACTGATCTGTGCTTGCTGGTATTCTCCAGCAAGCAGGCGATGATAGCGGCGTAATCTGAAAGAGCGTGTGTGACGTACTAATAGTAGGGAAGAAGAATCGATACTCCATAAACAGAGAGCTTCCGCGTCTTCTTTTGGGAGCAGGGGGGACTGTGAGCCTGCTCTACCCGGAGACACTGAGCAGTATGGAAATGTAGTGGTATACTATGTTATAAGAAGAAAGTACCGGGTACACGACGTCCACATAGCGGGAGCGGTAAACTATCCCTGGGTTATCTATGCAGGATGCACCTGTTTCATCATCTATCCAGTTATTCAGGAATCTTTGCCCGTAGTTATTTGCGGGAGAAAAGATCATTTTGCATGTCATTGGTATAACCGGCTCACGGAACTGATAGCTGTGAGGCCGCTTTTCTGGCGAGGTGAATTGCATGGATGACAAAGGGGATCGCCGCAAGAGAACAGAGGCTTTCTGGCGGCGATGGCAACCGTCGAGAGTAAAACCAGCGAAAAAAATTCTAAACTTTTTTCAGACCAATAAAAGCCCGTTATTGACGAGCGTACTGTTGCTGTCTGCTATCGTGCTGCTGTTTGGCATTTTTAGCCTGTTTCAGCCACCGGCATTTAATACAACTCCTGCCGGGGAGACAGCGATTGACTATAGCACTCTGCTCAGCCATGTGCAGAGTGGGAATGTGAAGGCGGTAGCTTTACGCGGTCAAGAAGTTTTTGCCCTGCTGGTTGAAGCGCCGGGGGAGAAACATGCTCAGACAACTCAACCGGTTCAGCAAGGAAAGGGGGATGCGGATTATATCGCCTGGACCCGTTATGTACGTGCCAGTGATACGGGAACAATGAGCAGCCAGGCGGGAGCGCCTGCTTTTGATCCGGCGCGCGCCGTCTATACACGTATTCCGGCAAACGATACAACGCTGATGCCTCTGTTGCTCAGCAAACATGTACAAGTTACAACCCTGCCGGTGTCGCAGAACGGGAACTGGCTGGCACTCCTGTGGAGGTTTTTGCCTTTTCTGTTCCTGGGTGTTCTGCTGCTCGTTTTCTTCTCTGCGCGCAACTCTTCCCGTTCGGCGCGCTCACTGGATGATCGTATTACCCAGATGGGCAAGAGTCGCGTTCGCCGTTTTGAGAGGATAAAAGAGGCAAACTCTGTCCGTTCCGGGCCGGAGATGCAGAAGTCTGCCGCTCAACCGGGAACAGGTCACAGGCCATTCTCTCCCACCGGCCGGGCCGCCAGGCCATCTACTTCTCGTATCAGCACTGAACCGCCTGTCACATTTGCGGATGTGGCCGGTATCGACGAGGTACGGGTGGAGCTAGAAGAGATTGTCGAGTTTCTACGCAATCCTGAGCGGTATGATCGTCTGGGCGCTCGCATACCGCGCGGCGCTCTGCTGATTGGCCCGCCGGGGACGGGAAAAACTCTGCTGGCAAAGGCGGTGGCCGGCGAGGCCGGTGTGCCTTTCTTCAGCATGAGCGCTTCTGAATTTGTCGAAATGTTCGTTGGTGTGGGCGCCAGTCGTGTGCGCGATCTCTTCAACCAGGCGCGCCAGGCATCTCCTTGCGTTGTATTCATCGACGAGCTGGATGCTGTAGGGCGCAAACGCTCGCTGCGCGTCAATAGTAACGATGAGCGTGACCAGACGCTCAACCAGTTGCTTGTTGAGCTGGACGGGTTCGATCCACGCAAAGCGGTCGTTGTGCTGGCAGCGACAAACCGCGTCGATATTCTGGACAAAGCTCTTCTGCGTCCTGGCCGTTTTGACAGGCGTATCACTGTCTCATTGCCAGATCGCGCTGGCCGTGAGGCGATTCTGCGCGTGCATACACGCAAGGTGCCGCTGCACGATGATGTCAGCCTGGAGCGTCTCTCGCGCATGACGCCGGGTATGAGTGGCGCGGACCTGGCGAATCTGGTCAATGAAGCCGCTTTGCTGGCAGCGCGCAAAGATCTGGAGCATGTCACGCATGATTGCTTCGAGCAGGCGCTGGCGCGCATACAGCTTGGTGCGCTGCGTCCTCTTGTCATGAGTGAGAAAGAGCGTCGTATCATTGCCTATCACGAAGGTGGCCATGCGCTTGTTGCCTATCACCTGCCCGAAGCCGATACTGTCAACCGCGTCACTATTCTCCCACGAGGACAAAGTCTCGGCGTAACACAGTTTACTGCCGAAGAAGATCGCTATAATTACAGCCGCGAGACACTGATGACGCGCATAGCCGTTGGCCTGGGTGGCCGTGTGGCCGAAGAATTAACTTTTGGTCCTGAACGTGTCACGACCGGAGCGGAGAATGACCTGCAAGTGGTGACGGATCTTGCGCGGCGCATGGTCACGCGCTGGGGAATGAGCGAGCAAGTAGGAGTGGTCTTTGCCGATCATCAGGCAGAAGAAGCGTATGCGCTCAGCCTGCGTCGCATTGATGCGGACGATTTACCGGCGCAGGCGCGTTCGCTGGTATACAATGCTGATGGTCAACTTTGCCTGAATGGCGATGTTCCAGCGCGCCGTCTGCTCTTTTCTCAGACTGCGCCAGCGCCACGTAGCCGGTCCAGCGTTCCTTTGAGCGTTCTGATTGATGCAGAAGTCCAGCGTATTCTCAACGAAGGCCGTGAGATGGCGCGCAGCATTCTCACCAGGCATTATGACCAGCTCGCTCGCCTGGCTGCTGCCCTCCTTGAGCATGAGCAACTTGATCGCGCGCAGTTCGAGGCTCTCCTGAGCTAAACGGAGAAGGGGAGGTCCAGGAGGGCGTCAGCCCTCCTGGCGCGGCCAGGGGCGTCCCCCATAGTTGTTAACTTAGCAGAAAGAGAGGGTCCAGGGGGCAAAGCCCCCTGGCGGGGTTCGGGGTGTTCCCCGAAAGAACTCTATTTCTCCTTTTTTCTTCTCTATATCTTCTCTATATGGTAGATACAGGTGGATGGTGGCAATAAGGAATAGTTTCAGCTAACCATATCCTCTGTGAACCAGATGAAGCCTTTCGGATCAACATAAATGCCCACGCCTATGCGGTGAAGCGTTGTGCTAAATAGGTGAATGCGGTGCCAACCGGTTGGCAGCTCGTTCACCATGCTCTCTTGAATTTTGTAGACGCCGTCCCAGGGTGTGGGATAAGGGCCGGCGTAGCCGATGTTCTCGCCGCAGTCGGTATAGCCGGCGAAGCCCTCTTCGGCGATGCGCTGGCACTGGTTTTTGCCATCGGGACAGGTATGGCTGAAGCCACAATGGTACATATTCCAGCTATGCAATCGTGCTCCCCCCGCCAACGTCGCATTCCAGGTATAGGGGTACAGCCCGTGCTGGGCACGATCACTGTTGATCAGTGCGAAAAGCTTCTGCGTGAGTTGTATTTCCAGCTCGGTCATGGGCGGGGGTGGACCATAAGGAGCTGCGCCTTTGCCCTCACCGACTGGTAGTGGGCCGGTTGCCACCGGTTGTGTTGGCCTGACTGGCGGTTTTGTCGCTGTTGGCGTCGGCGTCGGTGTGGGAGCGTGCTGGACAAGAGTGAGTGGCTGCGGGGAATCTATGTTGACAGATTTTTCTGCATGGATGCTTTTGCCGTTCTGTATGGTCGATGGTTGCGGCACATTCCCATTGTTCTGTTGTGGCGCACAGGCCTGGAGCAGAATCAACAGGAGCAGGCAGAGTGATGCTGCCGGAAGCGGAAATCTATTGACCCACAAAGGTGTTACTCTCCTGATTACTGGTTCCATTCAGCAAAACAAGCCGGACAAAAGTTTTATATGCGAGCTTATCTCTCTATTGGAGAGTAACATACACCGGCGTGGGAATAGCGTGTACAGGAGAAAAACTGGTACTTTCGGATAGAGTGCAGAGGCTAAAACACAACAGAGAATCCTGAACAGTTGAATAGCATCTGCTCGATAGTATCAAATTCTTTTGCTGGCTACCTACCTGGCAGGGTTTGTGGCCGTCCCTTATGAGCAGTCAAAAGCGGTAGGTGACGACGACGGCACTCATGTCGTCAGGCTTGGCGCGTATGGTGACGCTGCGATCCTGACGGGATCGCGCGATTGCGTGCTCAACCAGTATGCGTGCATTAGCTGTGCGGGGGGTATTTCGGATCACCTGTTCGATCTCTTGATCGATCAAGTTGTCGTGGATGCCATCCGTGCAGAGCAGGATACGGTCTCCGGGCTTGATGTCGATTCTGTTAATATGGATCGTTGGTGGAAGTGGACCCCCCAGTGCCTGTGTGATGCCGCCACGTAGCCTGAAGTAGTTGAACTCAATGTCGGATAGCTCATGTGCCTGCATGGCCTGGTCGATGCGCAAAGCATCGAGTTCATGCACGATTTGATTCTCTACCAGTTTTGCCAGCAGGCCATCGTCGCTTGTCAGGCGCCGAATCTGCTCCTGCTCTCGTAGGAGGTAGATACGACTGTCTCCGACATGTGCATAGACCATCACATAGCTGTCTGTTTCCGGCTCACGACAGAACGCGGCAAGTGCCACAGTGGTTGCCAGATCGTCAGTACCGGCTCGTGTGGCCCCTTCTGTGCGTACCAGCTCATCTGATTCGAGAATGAGGTCCTGGAGGACCACACTGAGGTTGAGATCAGGACTGTCTTCCAGCATTGTCAATGTACGTCTTCCCTGCTGGTAACGGCGGAGGATGCGTCTCCAGCCCGCACACGTGGCGCGAGCAGCAGTCTGTGAGGCAATTTCACCGGCGGCGCTTCCGCCTACGCCATCGAAGACGGCAACAAGCCCCGTCGCCTGGTCGATGAGAATGCTATCCTCGTTACGCTCAGGATGACGTTCGTTGGCAAGAGTACGGCTGGTATAAGTGAAAGGGGTGAGAGCAAGAACATGATTACGTAGAGCCTTATACCTGGCATAGCGGTGACGCTGTCTATTCTGGCTCATCTCTTTCTGCGGCATTGATGTCAAATGCTGCCTTTCAAGTAAAGTTTTCTTTAATATCATTGCTTGGTAGTAGTAAAGTTTTATTAGTTACAACTCATTGGTGACAACAGTCAGACCTCAGGAGTAAAGACGTATAAGCTATTAGTGCAAGTATAGCAGAAAGCAGGCGAAAAAGGAAAGGGTCAGAGCTATTTTTCGCTCAAAATCTGAGAATTGTCCTCTCCTCTTCGTCAAGGCAACGATGAACCAGTTATAAAGTCTCCACAAATCCTTTCAGCAGAGGGCGCTGAGCTTGAGGAAGTTGTCAAGCATAATCCGTGTATGTTCCTGGTAGAGTGCAAAGTGCTGGAGCATCTCCTCTTCTAACTTCTGTATCTTCTCTGTTCCCAGTGTGCGTAGTATCTCGTCTTGAAAATCCGGGTGATGGAGCCAGGTATGCAGCATTTGTGGCGTGACTTCAATATGATATTGCAAACCATAGGCGCGCCGCCCATAGCGAAAAGCCTGGTTGGGCGTTTGTTGCGAGGTTGCCAGCAGCATGCTGCCCGGTGTGAGATCAAACGTATCCTCGTGCCAGTGAAACACTTTCTGATATTCTGGCAATCCTTGATAGAGAGGATCTCGCAATCCCATCTCAGTAAAGTAAACGTCGAAAAACCCGATTTCGGTGGTTGTATGCCGTTTAACGATACCGCCGAGCGCGCCAGCGAGTAATTGCCCGCCAAGACAGATGCCCAGGTAGGGAATGTCTTGCCTGGCTACCTCGCGCAAGAACGCTTTTTCTGTGATGAAATAAGGATATTTTGCTTCTTCGTAGGCATGCTGTGGGCCACCGAATGCGATAATCGCGGCGAGGTTCGACGGGTTCGGCAGTGGCTCCGTTTCAACGTTCAATACCTGGTAGCCAATGTTGCGTTCGTCCAGTAGTGTGCCAACATAGCCTGCGGGATCTTCCCAGGAATGCAGGAGCAATAATACCTGTTTCATACGCTTCTCCTCTTGCTTTTACTATGCGATAGGCTGGCTGCCCTGGCAGGTAATCTCTCCTTCCCATCGCTGGCCCGCTTCGAGGTCCAGTGGCCAGGTAAATGTCATACAGCTTCCCTGGTGTGTTCGTTCAAAGCCAGCCTCGGAACCAGTAACTGTCTCGATAGAGAAACGCCAGAGCGTGGCCAGCTTGCTTACGCTAAAACTCATATCCTGTTGCAACCAGCTATTGCCAATACGACAGGAGTGAACCTGTTGTGCTTCTCCTGTGCTGTCAAAGGAATCGCTCTCGGTGCCGGTGTTACCCTCAATGCGATAGTAAGCCTGGGGATTGCCTCCTCCACCAAGCAGATTAAAGTTCCATTCGCTGGCGAAGATTGTCTGTAAGCGCGCCTGGCCCAGATTCTCGATACGGTAAGATACCACCAGTTGCTCTTTGCCGCGCGGTAGAGAGAGTGTCTTGCTGAGGCGGACCGGCAGAGGATGCAGCGCGCCGGCGCGTTTTACCTGCCCGGTGCGCGTCATTGTGATGCTGGTGCCGTCAGCGTTCTGCTCCACCTGCGTTTCGTATGGCTGCTCGACGAAATCGCCCAGTTCTTCATAGCGTGCTTCTGCAAAGCTCGCCAATGGCAGACCGGTGGGCAGGAAATGGTCGATCAGACTATGGCGGCGGTAACGATCTTCGATCAGGAAGCGGTCGAGATCGGCTTCTTTTGTGCGTATCGCTGTATGAGGCGAGGCCGGCTCATGCTCTGCTGCTTCTGCCGCTTCTGCTGTTGCTGTAAGCTGCCTATGCTCTGCATAGTTGCGGCGCTGCTGTTCATACTCGCGCAGTGTCTGGTGATAGCTCTCCATACGGCGTGTCATCACGCTGGTGATGTTGTGTGTGCTGCGCCGCAGATCCCATTCAAAGATGCTGCCCCCCTGCTGTGGCGCGATATAAAGATTTTGCTGCTCACTTTCGATGATCAGTTCGTCGCGGGTATCGCAGTCGAAATCTGTAAACTCGTACTGCTGCCAGTGCTCTTCTGTATGTAGCACACGGTCTGCCGCATTTTCTGCTTTGATCAGGTGATGGTAGATGGCAGAGCGTATATGCGCCATATAGATGCCGCCGAACAGGCCGTGCCAGTAAGTATCGTTGGCCTGGGCTTTCAGCAGGTGAGTTAATCCCACTTCGTCGGTTGCGCCTGCGCGGTAGACGTGATCGTGGACGCGCAGCATTTTTTTATGCTGGTTATTCGCTTCTGAGTAGCGTGCCAGGAAGTTACGCCAGAAGCCGCCGCGCATGAATTGCAGGAGCGTGTCCTGTTTTTCCTCTTCCAGCCGATGCAGGAGTTTGCCAAAAGTGTAGGCTTTTCTGGGGGGTAAGGCCCACTCTGTCATTTCGATGTAAGATGAGGTGGGAAGGTAGATGCGGCCCAGCGCGGGATGCTGGCGGGCGTATTCGCCCAGTGGTACGGTGCGGAGCCAGGAGCTGTTCTGTTCGAGCGCCGAGAAAAACTCCTCGACCCAGCCGGAGTGACCATCCTCTCCCCAGCAGTAGGGACCGGTCTCCGGCCAGGTGCCGAACTTCTCGCCATCGTCCCCCATTACCAGAATGCGCTCACCATGCGGCGTTGCCAGTGAGCGCAGCGTCTCGATAGTCTCTGCAACCGGGCGCCAGGGGATCGTGTAGCGCAGGGCTTTGCTGGTGGCGAAGACTTTGAGAACCGGACTCTGATCCTCGGTCGCGTAATAGCCATACAGGTCGCTCTCATCCAGCCCGGCGTTTTTGAAATGGATATCGTCGAGAATCGTCCACTCGATGCCAGCTTCACGCAGCAGGCGCGGCAACCCCGGTTCCCAGACGCGCTCGGCCAGCCACATGCCGCTTACCGGGACACCAAAATCGCGCCGGATACGCGCTGTCAGGCGGCGGATCTGCACGATTTTATCGCTGTCGGGGATCGAAGGCAAGATCGGCTCGTAGTAGCCGCCGCCAACGATTTCGACCTGCTGACGTTGAACGAGCGCCCTGATACGTTCCAGGAACTGCGGGTGCGCCTCTTCCAGCCAGTCGAGAAGCGAACCGGTGTAGTGAAGCGAGAGGCGCACGCCAGGATGCCGCTCCAGTGCCGCGATCATGGGCAAATAAGCCTCTTCGTAAACCTGTTGAAATACCCAGGGGAAGTTTCCCACCGGTTGATGATTGTGAAGCAATAGTCCGAAGGCGATAGTGTTCATTTGCCCTATCATCGTTGCCACCTTCCCATTGGTGTGAAATAGTGAAAGCAAGCGGTGTAGATACACTATACCACATACAAGCCCTGCTGCGAGTGCTGTTTGCAACGGTTTCGGATGCTACCGGCCAGTAGCCATTCTTGCTATAATTGAGAGCGGGACAAAGGTCGGCCAAAAGATAGAAGGCTTTCTTCTCCATCGGAAAAGGTATGGCAAAGATCAAATTACTGCTGGTTGATGATCATGGCCCGCTCCGCAGGGCGCTGCGTGAAGGATTGGAAGCGACTGGAGCCGTGCAGGTCGTGGGCGAAGCTGCGACCGGGCGTGAGGCGGTGAGTCGTGCGCTGGAACTGGACATGGATGTAATCCTGATGGATGTGCAGTTGCAGGACTCGCAGATGGGACGTGGCGCGCTCAGCGGAGTCGGCGCTGCCGTCGCTATTCGCCGTGAGCGCCCGCGTATGCCCGTTGTCTTCTATTCCATTCAGGATGACGACGAATATTACCGCGAGTTTCGCGCGTCTGGTATTCTCACGCATTACGCCTATGTACGCAAAAGTAATTATCTGCTGCCTGCTATGCTAGTCCCGTTACTGCGGGATGCTGTCAGCGGGCGTAGCCTGGTTGATCCTGAGATCGAGGATCGTGTGCAGGAGGTGC
>JADBKA010000146.1 GCA_014896635.1 Ktedonobacteraceae bacterium | reverse complement strand
CTCTTTCCGTTCAGTCTACGCCTATGGGGTCCCCCATTCGCGTGAACTTTCGGGGGTCTCCCGCCTCTCCAAAAGGAGAAAAAAGGAAAAAAGAGGTTTTTCGGGGGACACCCCCTGGCCCCCGCCAGGAGGGCTTTGCCCTCCTGGACCTCCCTTTTTTTCTCCCTAAGAGAAAAGATGAAGCACTTAGCGACTGACGACGATATTGACCAGGCGACCGGGAATATAGATCACCTTGCGCACGGTCGACTCGCCGATGAAGGAGAGCACGCGCGGATTGCTCAGCGCGACCTTGCGCACATCTTCCTCGCTGATCTCAGCCGGCACCTCGATACGCTCGCGCACCTTGCCGTTGACCTGCACGACCAGCGTGAACACCTCATCCTGTGTCAATGCCTCGTCGTAGGCAGGCCAGGAAGTTTCGTGAACGCTCTCTGTATGTCCTGTCTGATGCCACAGTTCTTCAGTGATATGCGGAGCCAGCGGAGCCAGCAGTTGCAGCAGTGTCTCCAGTGCGCGGCGATAAGCGGCGCTGCGTGCAACCGGTTCTTGCTGCTGCTTGATCAGCGCATTATTGCACTCCATCAGCGCGGCCAGGGCTGTGTTAAAGCGGAAGTTGCGCAGATCTTCGGTGACGCGCTTGATCGTTTTGTGGCGCAGGCGCTCGATAGCCATGCTCTGCGGCGTCTCCTCGCTGCTCACGGTATCGCTCCAGGCGTCAGTAACCAGCGTCCAGACGCGGTTCAGGAAGCGCCAGACGCCTTCCAGGTTCTCCGCCTTGAAGGAGCCGCCGGCATCGAACGGGCCAATGAACATCATATAGCAGCGTACAGTATCCGCGCCGTACTTCTCGACGTACTCGTCGGGCGCCTCGACGTTGCCGCGCGATTTGGACATTTTCTGTCCGTCGTGGCCCAGCACCATGCCCTGGTGGAACAGGCGCAGGAACGGCTCATCGAAATTCAGGTGGCCCATGTCGTGCAGCGCCTTGACGAAGAAGCGTGAGTACAGCAGGTGCAGGATAGCGTGCTCGACGCCGCCGATGTATTGATCAACAGGCAGCCACTTTTGCAGTTTTTCCTGACTCCACGCTTCCTGGTCGTTGTGCGGATCGGCATAACGCAGGAAGTACCAGGACGAGTCGATGAAGGTATCCATCGTATCGACTTCGCGCGTGGCGGGACCACCACAAACTGGGCAGGTGGTGTTCAGGAAGTCCTCTTCGTAGCGCAGCGGCGATTCACCGGTTGGCTTGAACTGTACGTTTTCCGGCAGCCTGACCGGCAGTTGATCCTCCGGTACCGGCACCATCCCATCCTGCGGACAGTAGATGATCGGGATGGGCGCGCCCCAGTAACGCTGGCGGCTAATCAACCAGTCACGCAGGCGATAGCTGACCTTGAAAGCACCGCAGTTGTGCTCTTCCAGGTAGCGTGTGACGGCCTGAATAGACTGATCGCCCGGCGTACCATCGAAGGGGCCGGAATTGACCATTGTCCCCAGAGCCTCTTTTGCATGCTCCCAGGTGGCGGGATCACTTGCCTCTTCGCCTTCGGTGCGGATCACCTCGCGGATCGGCAGGCCGAACTTGCGCGCGAACTCAAAGTCGCGCTGGTCATGCGCGGGTACGCCCATGACTGCGCCGGAACCGTAACCCATCAGCACATAATCGGCAATCCACACCGGCACCTGCTCGCCACTGACCGGGTTGGTGACGTAGCCGCCGGTAAAAACGCCCGTCTTCTCCTTTTCGGTGCTCATGCGCTCGATCTCGGTCATGCGCCGCGCCTGTTCTACATAGGCAGCAACGGCGGCTTTGTGTTCGGGCGTGGTGATCTTCTCCACCCAGGGATGTTCGGGTGCCAGGACGAAGAATGTGACGCCGTAGATTGTGTCCGGGCGTGTGGTGAAAACGGGGATCTCCTCGCGCTGGCCGTCGATTTCCGTGTAGAAGCGGATCTCGGCGCCCTCGCTGCGCCCGATCCAGTTGCGCTGCATGGTGATCGTTTTCTCCGGCCAGTCGATCACGCCTGAGAAGTCCAGCAGGCGCTCGGCATAGGCGGAGATCTTCATCAGCCACTGATCAATCTCTTTGCGAACCACCGTGCTGCCGCAGCGCTCGCAGGTGCCATCGGGCAGAACCTGCTCGTTTGCCAGCGTGGTATTGCAGCCGGGACACCAGTTGGCCGGGGCTTTGGTGCGGTAAGCCAGGCCGTGCTTGTAGAATTGCAGGAACAGCCACTGCGTCCACTTATAGTAGTCCGGCAGGCATGTCACAACCTCGCGCTGCCAGTCCCACTGCGCCCCCATCGCACGCAGTTGTTTGCGCATTCGCGCGATATTCGTCAGCGTCCAGGTATAGGCCTGTACCCCGTGTTTGATGGCGGCATTTTCCGCCGGCAGGCCGAAAGCATCGAAGCCGATGGGCTGCATGACGTTATAGCCCTGCATGCGAATAAAGCGCCCATAGGCATCGGCAGGCGCGAAGTTGTACCAGTGACCCATGTGCAGGTCACCGGAAGGGTAAGGGTACATGACCAGATGGTAGAATTTCGGCTTTGGTGCATCATCAGAGGCGTGATACTGCCCGCGTGCCTCCCATGCCGTCTGCCATTTCGACTCAACCTCTTTCGGGTTATACTTCGTCCTCGTAATCATTCGACCTCCCGCATATCAGGGGTCCAGGGGCAGCGCCCCTGGCGGGGTGGGGGTGTCCCCACAAATTTGCTTTTCTGCTGTCAGGTAAAACAGGATGAAATAAAAAAGCCTTTCGCCTGTGAGGGACGAAAGGCCATTCCGTGATACCACCCTGATTTTCGACCAGGACAGCTATGGTGGACCTGAGGGGACTCGAACCCCTGACCTTCTCCATGCCATAGAGACGCTCTCCCAACTGCGCTACAGGCCCATGCACGTTTGTATTGTCTACTACAATACAAATAGTTTAACACGAACTTCTCTGCTGTCGCACTGATCTACTCTCATTACGCGCTATAACGGGCAGCCCGGCAGGGACTAGAGCCTGACCTGTACAGTATTTCTCAACCTCATTTTCAACCTGGTGGCTTCAGAGGCCATTCCGAATACTCTCCAGGCGGGCCTTTCACCCCTGCTGCTCACAGGCGAGTTCAGTCTTCCTGAATTCCACCGCAGCCTTGCACCATCCGGCTGTTCTCTGTACTGGAAGGAGAGACCTACTACTCCTGTTCGTCGCACTCATTCTCTTTGTAGCAACCATTATACCACACCCGTTTGCGATTTGCAAGGCATACATCGCGTGGTGTGATAGTGGAGATGAGGGGGCTCGAACCCCTGACCTCGACAGTGCGATTGTCGCGCTCTCCCAGCTGAGCTACATCCCCATATCTTGACGCGGTAGATCATACCACAACCAGGCCGAGTTGTAAAGTCCCCTTTTTATTGTCCCTGTACAGAAAGAAGGCCAGAATCAGCGTAAGAGCCTCTCCCTCGCAAGGAAAGGCCCTTTTTGTGTGAGACTCACGAATGTCAGCTTATGCCGTGACCTGCTCTGACCGGCGCCGGTTGCTGGTCAGAATGCCAGCCCCGACAATGACGATTGTGAGCAGCAGGCCGACAATCAATGTCAGTGGCTCAGGCAGCGCAATACCAAGCAGCGCGTCCAGCGAGTAGCTGCCTGGGCCGACCAGGCCAAGCACCACACTCACGATAAGCAGTGTCAGCGGATACTCATAGCCGCCCTTCGTCCCCCAGAAACCTTTTGCGCCATGTACCTTGATGATAGCCACCAGCATCGCACCAATGATGCCCAGAACACCTAGCGGACTCAACAATCCCAGTGCCAGCAGCAGACCACCACCGGCTTCACCCAGTACCGCCAGTAGCGTCCATAAAAACGCTGGCCGGAAACCCAGCCCCTCAATCCACTTTACTGTGTTGCCGAAGCCCTGACCCCCAAACCAGCCGAATAGCTTCTGTGAACCATGCGCAGCCAGCAACAACCCAAAGAATACGCGCAAAAGTAATAGACTCATCTCGATCACGCTGTGAAGACTCCTTATTCTTTCCCCCTGATTATTAGTAACTTCCATTTGGTAAGTCACTTACCTATGTCGATATGATAACTTCTAAACGAGGTTTTGTCAAGTTACTATTATTTTATAAGTAAAGGAGCAGATACTATCGACAACACTGACAGCACAAATTATTTCAAGCCGAAGCCGAGGAAGCTGATTGCTCTTACTGGCGTGTTCCTCATCCGGCTGTCTTGCGATCGCCCCTTTTATCTTCTATACTGGCAGGAGCAAGATGCAGGGGGAGACTGACTATGGCGAAACAACCTGGCACCGGGGAGACAGCGTGGGCGGCTGATGTCCGGCGTGCGCAGCGGATAGCATATATGGCGTGTGGATGGGCATTGCTCTTCGCGGCCCTGAGCTTTTTCTGGGGAGCCGGAGGTCGTACGGGACTTCATCCTCTTGAACAACCGGCGACGGCAAGCAATCTGCTGTGGGTCGTTATTAACCTGGCAGCCGGTATTCTCAAAATCGTTGGCGGACTGATTGCGCTGGCACTTGTTCGCACATGGAAGCAGAGGTTTATTCACAGACTGCTGCTCATTTTTACCTGGCTCATGGGTGTGGGGATGTGTCTCTATGCCGGTCTGGGCCTTGTCTCGGATGTGCTGCATGTCACAGGCATTATCAATGATCCGGCAACCTGGAGATGGTTCTTCTGGTACCTTGTGCTCTGGGACCCCTGGTGGCTGCTTGGTGGCGTTCTCTATGTTGCACTGGCCTGGATTACAACCCTCTCAGCACGTTCTCGAAAGCCTTGAGCGACTCACGCCCGTCGATGCGCAGGCGCAGCAGCATGAACGGCAACCGGCTGTCCTGGACGATTCCGGTGGGACCGGGGTCGGTGGTGGCGTCGATGTAGCCGCTTTTTGCCAGTAGCGAGACAATTTTATCGCGCAGCACGCTCTCGCGTGGATTTTTGAACGGAGAGCCGTTGGGATAGCAGAAATGCTGGATGACGATGCCCAGGTGTTGCTGCAACGTTTGCTGCGAGATCTGGGCTTCCTGCCTCGCCTGTTGCGGTGAGGCGCGGTAGACGCTGCCCATCTCGACATGGTGAATTGTATGGGAACCAATCTGCATGCCGTTCGCCAGCATATCACGCAGTTGTTCCCAGGTGGCCTGGCCCTGCCAGCCAACTTTGCCGGTGATGATGTAGAACATGCCGCTGTAGCCATGCGCTTTCAGAATGGGGTAGGCGTAGGCATAAGCATCGTCGTAGCCATCATCGAAGGTGAAGATGATCGGCTTTGAGGGCATCGGCATGTCGAAATACAGCGCATCCATCAGTTCGTTGAGAGTGATCGAATGGTAGCCCTGCTGCCTGAGGAAGTCGAGTTGCTGATTGAATGTTGTACCTTTGATGGTGAGACTGAAGTCGAGCAGATTCTTTGTCGGTACATCGGAGATGTGATGGTACATCAGGATTGGCACTCGCACTACTTTGTAGGCGGGATGGAGCGGCGGCAGGATAGGCGCTTCGGGATCAGCGGGTCCGGCACTCAATACAGCCCAGCGGTCCTTGCCGCCATCACCGGCATCAGGCTGGCGCTGCATAATGAGCGGTACATGCTGATAAAGCTGGTCGGACTGCTGGAACTGTGGCGCCAGTTGCGCACGCTGAGCCGGGGGGATCTGTGACTCGATTTGGAGCACGGTGGGGATCACGACCACATTATCGTAGCGTATCATCGTTTCCGGGTCGACCCAATAGGTGAGCGCCTGTACCTGGCCAAGTGTGAACCCTTTGAGCATGTAGCCATCGAAACGCTTCTTCAGGTAATGGCTAAACGCCTGTTGATCGGGCCATTTTGCCTGTATTTGAGGAGCGAGCGAGGACCAGTCTTCATCGTACTGGCCCTGGATAAGAGCGTTCATAAATTGCTGAGCAGAGGCTGTTACCTGGCTCTGTACACCATCACTCACGGGAGAAACTATTGTGTGTTTCTGGGCAGTCGTTACCGATTTATGTGTGGCAGGACTGATGAGAAGATAGCTGGCCATTGCGATTGCTGCCATAACGAGGACAGCACTTGTTACTAGTAGCAGGATGATGAGAAGCGAGCGGCGCCGTGAAGATTCCAACGACGGCTGAACCATTTGAGACGTTGTCACAGTGTAGCGATTCCCTGTGGGAATGTGCGCCTTCCGTCTGATCATGGACATCCCAGCCTCTTCTCTTGCTTGCTAATGATTCAAGTATACCCATCAACATCTAGCAGAGAGTTTAAGAGAAAAATCGCCATATGTCAATCAAAAGCAGGTTTGTAGCCTGGTTGAGCTATGGCGATCTCCAGGAGACGACCCCAAAGGACCGTCTCCTTTCAGGAAAGCAGATTAACGGGCGCGAGCAGCCTGTCTGGGGGGAATATGGAGAGGACGCCCCTCGACGGCCAGCACAGCCTCGCGCAGACCTTCACTGAGCGTCGGGTGAGGATGTATTGTTTCGATGATCTCGTCAACGGTCAGTTCGCCGCGCATCGCCACCGAGAATTCGCTGATCAGGTTGGTCGCATCGGGACCGATGATATGCGCGCCCAGGATCTCCCCGTAAGGGCCGCGTATCACCTTTGTGAAGCCGTCGGTTTCGTCGATAGCGACAGCTTTGCCATTGGCGCTCCAGGGGAAGCGTTCGACACGTACTTCAGGATACTGCTGTTTCGCCTCGGCTTCTGTCAGGCCCACGAAGGCTACTTCCGGGAAGGTGTAGATCGGATTGGGAACGACGTGATAGTCCATCTTTGCCTCGTGGCCCATTGCATTGCTCGCGGCCACCTCGCCCTCGGTAGAGGCCACATGCGCCAGACCTGCGCCGTGTACCAGGTCGCCGACCGCGTAGATACCCGGCAGATTGGTCTCCATCTTCTCATTCACACGGACGCGGCCTCGCTCGTTGTCAAGTCCCTGTTCCAGCAGATGTTCCAGACCGCTGGTGTTGGCGCGTCGGCTCACTGCCATCAAAACATACTCGCCGCTGAAGCTCTTCTGCCCGCTTTCAGTTGCGGCGTTCACCTTTTTCAGGTTCCCCTCATCTTCTATTGATTCTACCCTGGCGCCTGTCACGATTTCGATACCACGCCGGCCCAGAATGCGTACTAACAGGCGGCGCACTTCATCATCAACGGGTGCGAGAACATTGGGCAGCATTTCCAGAATGGTGACTTTTGTTCCCAGGGCATTGAACATGCAGGCCAGTTCGACGCCAATTACGCCTCCACCCACACAGATGACACTCTCCGGCAGCTTTGGCAGATTCCAGCAGGTATCGCTGTTGATCACATTGCGACCTTCGATACCGGGCATTGGTGGCATGAGCGGCACGGAGCCGGTGGCGAGGATGACTTTATCGGCGCTGAACTGCTCCTGTGAGCCATCGTTTTTTTGCACCGTGACAGTACGCGAGGCATCGACAATGCCCAGGCCGTCGTATACAGTGATGCCGTTGCCCTTCATCAGCACACCAACCCCGCCGGTCATGCGCTTCACGACCTTGTCTTTGAAACTGTTGGCTTTCGCCATATCGAACGTTGGCGACTGCGGCAGGTGGATGCCCAGCTCGTCGAGGGATCCCAGGCTGTACTTTACCTCGGCAACGTGGAGCATCGCCTTTGAGGGAATGCAACCAACGTTGAGGCAGGTGCCGCCGAGATACTGCTTTTCAACTATCGCGGTTTTCGCGCCAAGCTGCGCTGCACGAATGGCGGCGACATAGCCTCCGGGGCCGGAGCCGATCACCGCAACGTTATAATGAGTATTTGCCATAAGATTCTCCTGCAATCTGGAAGTATACTTTTAATGCTCTATGCTGCTGCATTAATGCCACTCCCTCGTGAAATTGTGCCAGGGAGAGACAATGACTAATCAGCGGCTCCACGATCACCTGGCGTTTTACCAGTAGATCGAGTGCAGTATGCAAATCCTCTGGTGAAGAAGAATAGGTGCTGAGCAGGCTCAGTTCCTGCTGGTAGAGCGTTTCTATGTTCAGTGGCACAATGGCGGTATGCGCCGCGAAGATGTGAACAATACCGCCACGCCGCACGGCTGCCAGAGCCTGGGTGAAAGGGTGTGTGCCACCAACGGTGATCAGCACAACGTCGGCGCCACGCTCCTCGCTGCGTGCGGTGATCATCTCACGGAACTGCTGAGGTTCAGGTGGAGCCAGGAAAGCTTCGTCCGCACCCAGCGCCAGCGCCAGTCGTCGTCGCTCTTCCAGCAGATCCACGCCGTAGATACGCACGCTACGCTGCTCACGCTCGCTTAACGCTCTGACCGCCTGGAGCATGAGCAGTCCAATGGAGCCGAGGCCAATGATCACAACGATATCCCCGTTTAGCAGAGGAGTGCGTCTGACCGCTCGTACGCAGCAAGCTAGCGGTTCGGTAAACGATGCTTCCTGCGGGCTGAGCACATCAGGTAGCAGCAGCGTGGTGTGTGCTACATGCAAGGCCGGGACGCGGATATATTCCGCCAGGCCACACGGATCAATATTTGAGGCTTTGAAGGTTGCGCACATCGAAGGATTGCCGTGCCGGCAGTAATGGCAGGAACCACAGGGAACGTGGTGGGCCACGATCACGTTTTGTCCCGGCAGAAAGGCGGAAACGGCCCGCCCGCGCTTAACAATTGTGCCAGTCAGCTCATGGCCCAGTTTTACCGGCGGCGCTGCTTGCTGCGCGATTTTGAGCAGATCCGAGCCACACAGGCCACAGCCGTGTACGCGCACAAGTAATTCATCCTCGCCGATTTGCGGTACTGGCCGCTCTTCGACGCGAATGTCGTCGTGCGCATAGTAAGTCACCGCTTTCACCTTGATCGCACAGACCTCCTGCAAGTATCGTTTGATTCTTCGCCAGTATATCACATGCCGGTACAGGAAGTGGCGAAAGAAGTGATCAAGAGGATATCCCATTTGCTCAAATGCTCTGCTTTCTGGAACTATGCCATGTCGGGCTGGCAGAAAAGGCGGAAGTAACCCATCTGGCCTATTGCTGAGTACCCGCTGTAACATCTATAAAGATCATACGTTTCTTTTGATAGAGGCAGTGATACACTACCTGCAACCCGATCTTTCTCTCTCTACATGTTTCTAATGTTAGATCGCCCTGGGTATTATCTCTCACAGAGGCGAATATACAGATAGGGGATAGGTGGCAAGCGAATAGATTAACTGCTGAAGTAAACATTTCTAAAGAACTGAGGAAAAAGAACGTGGCGACGACAGGAGAATTACGAGCGATTGTTGAGGAACTTGAGCTGGTTGATATTGGCGATGCAGCCAGCTTGCTAGGGGATGAAAGTTCCTATGGTGACGAAGAAGCCCCATTGGATGCTGAAGAAATGCAGTGGTTGTTTGATTTGCTGGAAAAATCCGGCAGATGTGACTGTAGTGCTTCCCAGGGCTAGTTGAGCGCAAAATGGCCCTCAGCTCATACTAGCTCTGTTTGAATAGCCGGGAGCAGTCAGCGAAAGTTCTGCTGCTTCCGGTTAATATTTTGCTTCGGTCAACACTTTAATGCGTTTCTCCACGTTGGGCATCCCACTTTCTTTTATCTGCTGTACTACCTTCTCCACGTCATAGGGAACGCGCCTGTGCTCGGCCTGCCAGTTCCCATCCCGCCAGGTGAGGATCGCGTAAGAAGCGCGCAAATCGCCATCGCGCGGCAGCCCACAACTTCCCACATCGACCAGCAGCAGGTGTCGCCAGCGCCGCTGATAGGCCACATGATAGTGTCCAAACGCCAGCGCGCTGATACCGGCGTCCAGTCCACCTAACAGGTACTCCAGCGTACTATCGGATGCTGTCGGAAAAATCGCCTGCTCCTGGTCGAGAGGATTGGCATGCACGACCAGCAGATCGCTGCTGTTCGCTTTATGATTGTTGATGCGGTAAGAAAAAGGGAGCGCGGCCAGGTAGGCCACGCCTTCGGGTCCAATCTGTGCGCGCACCCAGCCTGCCATATTCTGCTTTTTCCCGCTTTTCCTGGGTGCTTTCGTGACCACCTCGCTATCCACATTCCCCTGAAGCACAGGACAATGCAACCTCTGCACCATTTCCAGCACTTCTCGCGGACGCGGCCCATTCAGGCAGAGATCACCAGCCACAACGATCTGGTCAACTGTCCCCTGTCGCGCCAGGTCTTCTAAAACGGCTGCCAGAGCGACCTGGTTCCCGTGAATATCCGATATAATAGCAACTCGCATACATCTCCCGGTTGCATGATTCCTCGTTCTATTCCATACGGAAAGGCCGGGATACAGCGTCCCCGGCCTTCTCTATTGTATCACGGTTTCTGCTGTGCGATCAGGTAGTTGATTTCCTGGGCAAAAATGGCGTCTTTTTGCTGCTTTGTCAGGCCCTGGAAGCCGTGACCCCCGTCATAGCTGATGTATTGAACGGCTACATGATGCTGCTGGAGTGCCTGCTGAAGTTCCGCTGACTGATCAGGTGGCACCACTGTATCGCGGGTTCCCTGGACGATCAGTGTGGGTACGCTCTGATTGCTGACAACGAAAATCGGCGAGGCATCGCGGTATATCACAGCATTCTGCTGATAGGAAACGCCGAGCAGCGTTTGCATGACTTCCTGGCCCCTGGAAGATTTGCCTTGAGGAGATTCGGCGAGTTTGACCAGGTCTACCGGACCAAAGTTATCAACGACGCAGGAGACTGTTGGAGATTGATCGGCCAGCAGATGCGCCTGATCGCCTGGATGAATCGTCTTCAAATTGCCAACAAAGACCGCCAGGTGTCCCCCGGCAGAGGTTCCCCATGAGCAGAGACGCTGTGGATCGAGATTCAAGCGAGTTGCCTGTGAGCGTAGCCAGCGCACGGCAAGTTGCGTATCGACAAGCTGAGCAGGCCATCGCGTGCTGGCATCAGAACTCTGGGCCAACCGGTAGTTGATGGTTGCTGCAACAAAGCCTTGCTCCGCCAGACGCTGGCACATGGTATCGTGCATCGAGGCATCCCCTTTTATACAGGCTCCACCATGAATAAGAATGACAGCGGGACGTGGACCGGCGGCGTCTTTGGGCAGACAGAGATTGAGCGTCTCAGCAGCCAGCGGACCGTAGGAGATGTTTCTCTGGATGGTGGCTGAGTAGCGTGCCGGCGGCAATGCCGTTGACGCTGTAGGCGTCGATGTGGATGGCGAGGGTGTCGAGGTAGAGGGAGAAACGACCTCCCCACACGCACCCAAAATCAGACTGAGCAAAATCAGACAGGCGAGGAATAAGCTTTGCCTTTTTATATAGGTTGGGAAAAACAATTGTATCATGATAAGTCTCTTCGACTCATAAAGTTTTCAGGACACAAGGGCTCTCAGAATCTTCTTTAGCTCTGTCATAGATCGCAGAGCAGGGTACAAAGCAGGCTTCCCGTGGCTCCTACTTTTCAATAGCCTTGTAGGGTTGCTGCCAGGAGTTGTACCCCCTTTAAAGGATAAGGTTTAATAATGTGCAAAGAATCAAGGAAAGCTCAAGAAATCTTAAAAGAAA
>JADBKA010000145.1 GCA_014896635.1 Ktedonobacteraceae bacterium | reverse complement strand
TCGTAAGCATGGGGGCCAGAAGGCTTTGTCCTCTGGCCCTCTTTATTTTTGCTAAAGAGAGCGCGCATGAGAATGGGGAGACAAAAAAAGCTCGTATGGGCGGGTGAGCCGGCGACGTCCTATTTTCCCACGAGGTTGCCCCCGCAGTATCATCGGAGCTGAAGAGCTTAACTACCGTGTTCGGGATGGGAACGGGTGTACCCTCTTCGCTATTGTCACCGGCTCACCTGCCCATGCGAGCAATTCCTTGTGACGGGAAGTATAATAGCACAGGCTATCAGCCCTGTCAAGAGTTTTTTTCTCAGATTCTGGCGCCTGGCAAAAACTTTCGGCAAAAAAATCGGAGAGAAGACCCCCTTGCAAAGCCGCGCAAATTACGCTACAATACAGCCGTCGATAGAGACACCCGACCGCGTAGCTCAGGGGTAGAGCAATCGCCTTTTAAGCGATTGGCCGTGGGTTCGAATCCCACCGCGGTCATTTTATTTTGCTTTTTGTCATTTGATTGACCAGATGATTAAGAGAGCATGGGCAAGACGGCAAACAAAGAGCGCCTGGATACGGCGCTGGTCAGGCGAGGAATCGCGCCTAGCCGCGAGCGGGCGCGCGCGCTGATCATGGCCGGGCAGGTGCTTGTCGATGGCCGCTCGGTTGATAAAGCAGGAACGATGATACCGCTCAACGCGGTCTGCCAGTTGGCGGAAACGCCGGCGGAACTCAAATATGTCAGCCGGGGCGGCCTCAAGCTGGAGAAGGCGCTGGATACGTTCCACCTCGACCCGACCGGGCTGGTCGCCATCGACGTTGGCGCCTCGACCGGCGGCTTCACCCAGGTTCTGCTGCAACGCGGCGCACGCAAAGTCTATGCCGTCGATGTCGGGTATGGTCAACTGGCGTGGACATTGCGCCGTGATCCGCGAGTCGTGGTAATGGAGCGCACAAACATTCGCCACCTGACAGCGCTACCCGAACCGGCACAGTGTGCAACCATCGACGTCTCTTTCATCTCCCTGCGCCTGGTCCTGCCCGCTCTTGTGCCGCTGCTCGTCAGATCGCCGCAAACATGGATTGTGTGCCTGGTCAAGCCGCAGTTCGAGGCAGGCAAGCAGGAAGCGGATCGCGGCGCCGGCGTCATCAGCGATCCTCAGGTCCATCAGCGCGTGCTGAGCGAACTGCGCGCCTGGATTCCAGGGCATACCCCTTTTGTCGTAGAGAGCGAAACCGAATCGCCGCTCCTCGGACGCGACGGTAATAAAGAATTCCTCTTCCTGCTGCGCATGCAAGAGAGCTAACAGAAGTTTTGTCAGGGAGCCTTGAAAACGCCTATGCACACGGACGCACCAGCAAGGCGAATCAGATGGCCGACACGGCAAAACTCTACATCCTGATGGGACAGTATATGCATGACCAGTATCGCGGCGAAAAGCCTGCGGGAAATGGGGGGGCAGGGGGCCGCCCCCTGACGGGGTTCAAGGGGTGTCCCCTTGCCTTTTTTCCCGCACCTGTTTTGCTGGATGATTTAGTGAGCACGGCAGGATAGCTGTGCGCAGCAAAGGGCAGAAGCAATTTAAGCTCAGCAGCCAAAAAAGAAAATAAATTGACGCCCTGCCGTGTTATCTTTTAGTGAAAGGTGAAGACGGGTGGAACTTTTTACAGGTTCTATCCGTATACACAACAGATAATTCAGTTCGACCCTTTCTGGCGTGGGCAAGGAAAGCAGGCCGGTCGGCCAGTAGATGTGAGAGGGCGGGAGAAGGATAAAGCTTTGCGCCGGAAGTGAGATATTTCACAGAGAGAATGTAGCGTCACAGATAGCCGCACCCCCGATTTCCGCTTATACTTTGCTTGTGAAGAATAGATAGGTGAGAAGGTTGAAGGGAGAGAGGAGGAAGCGAGGATGCAGGAACTCGTATTTGAGAAGATGTAGCAGCAAACGTTTAATCTGGTTGAGAAGTTCCTTCTCAACGGTGAGTGAGGAGCAGCCAGCAGAGCGGAAACAGGCAGCGGAGGAATCCTTGTACAATCAGTACAGGTGGAAGGATAAAATTATGAACACACAACCATTAGAAATGAACACCCAACCGTTAGAAATGGTAACAAATCTGAACGATACCGTAACGGAAAGCGAAATTGAAGAACTGACATTGAACGGGTTCACCCAGGACGAGGTGGTATCATTGCTCTGGCTGCGTCAATGGTATCAGAATGGCGGCAGTGATCGCGTAGAGGTTGTGCGTCACCTGGAGTTTCTCAAGCTGCTCGTTGAAAATGGCAGAATAGAGCTGTAAAATAAATACTTCAACAGGAACGAGGCGCGAAGCAGTAAGCATGGTTTGCTGCTTCGCGCTTTTTCTCTCTACGGTATCGCACGCACCCGCTGAAAAACCCTCAGGCAGCGAAGCCCGTGCTTCATTGCGTGAAGCAAAGCAAAGAGGAGATGGAGATATTTCCCTGAAATTAACCCCGGAGGGAGTATCTACATCGTGACAAAGAGCGTGTATGTACAGTGAAAAAGCTCACTCCCAGGTTGAGAAAAAATCATTGTCATTTCAGCACAATGCCGCTACAATAGAGTCACATTTGCTGGAGTTTTTTTGTATGTCTACTACCTTCACAAAAGGAGAGATCGCATGAGTGATTCTGAAGCGGCAGGAGCAATAGCAGCACTTACAGGTTTCAGTCTTGTTGCAGGCATTATCGGCCTGGCGCTGGCTGTTCTTATGGTCGTGGCCTGGTGGAAGATCTTCTCGAAGGCGGGATTCAGCGGTGCGTTGAGTTTGCTGCTGTTTATTCCCATTGCCAATTTCATCGTCATCCTCTACCTGGCGTTTGCTCAGTGGCCCATCCATAACGAGTTGAATGCGCTGCGCATGTCCCGCGACCCGCGATTTCCACCGATGAATCCCGCATATCCGCCCTCGTCTCCCCCACGTTACTAAGTGAGCCGGCAAAACGATTGTGGGGAATCCCATAATAGTAAGGGGCGGCCCTGGCGGTCGCCCTGGCCCTCTGGCTTGCGGGTGAGCTGGCAACTCCCCGGCAATATTTGCCGGTTTCTAACAAGCAGGAGAAGATCTTCTCGCACTTTTCTCCTCAAGAGAATCTGCTCTTACTCTTCGATCATGAAAATCGGGTCGCCGGGGCGAAAAACCCCTTCTGTCAGAATTTGAGCGCGCAAGCCTCCACGATGGATGAGGCTGCTCAGCGAGTTCGGATCAATAAGTTGTGTCAGGTGAAAGCATGGTTCGCAGAGACGAATACCGCGCGCTCGCACCTCGCCAACCATAAATTCGCGTCCCACCAGGTGGTTCAGTGGCACACCGGCGGTCACCACATTGCGGCGCGCCTCGCGCGGTTCAATCTCAATACCGTCGTCGCGTCTCATCGCTTCAATTGTCTCTATTTCAATCAGCGTCATCTCATAAGCAGGTCCGAAGTGAGGTGAGAAGTGGCCGGTTCCCAGAAAGTAGCGATCTCCCTCGATCCCTCTGCCGGGGACAGCGTGGGCTTCCTCAATATCAATCATTGGCGCACTTTCTGCATGTGTAATATGGATGGAAACAACTGTGCCTTTCCACATATGTTCAATATGTCCTTTCACGTATAGATATAATTTCTCATATCAGATTTTTTTAGAGGGAGATGATCGGAGGAACATCCACCTCGATAGCAGCCGCTTATCAATCAAGACGATGAAGGGCAGCGAGATTAACATACTGGTATGTAATGATCACCGGGCCGGATTTCACAACGTGCTTACCGGGTCAATGTCGATCTCCCAGCCGGGGGCGTCGATAACGCGCAACAGGGGATGCAGGTCGGGACCGCGTACGATCATCTGCCAGCGATAACGGTCCCGAATGCGCTCCAGTAGCGCCGGTGCTGGCCCGACGATATCCGTATTTGCCAGTTCTAGCCGTGCTATCCAGGCTGCCAGGTGTTCGTAGAGCAGCAGGGCTTCGTTCTGGCAGCGGTGGCGGTTCTCGTGGGTGTAAGTGAATTTGACGAAGCGGCGGAAGGGTGGATAACCGTAACGTTGCCGCGCTTCGATCTCCGCGAGGTAGAACTGGTGATAGTCGTGATTTGCAGCGGCTTCGATACAGAAGTGCTGCGGGTTGAAGGTCTGGATGATCACGTGTCCTGGCTCCTCGCCCCGTCCTGCGCGGCCTGCTACCTGCGTGAGCAGTGTGAAGGCGCGTTCAGAGGCGGCGAAATCGGGGAGATTTAGCGCGATATCCGCCGAGACGACGCCGACCAGCGTGACGCCGGGCAGGTCAAGCCCCTTTGCAATCATCTGTGTGCCGACCAGGATATCTGCCTCACGATTGGCGAAGCGATCCAGCAATTGTTCGTGCGCGCGCCGGTTGCGGGCTGTATCGCGGTCCCAGCGCAGCAGGCGTGCCGACGGAAAGTGTTGCTGGATAGTGGCCTGCACTTTCTCCGTTCCCACCCCGAAGTAGCGGATAGCCGAGCTTTTGCAGGCCGGGCAGAAGTGCAGTATTCTGGCCTGGCGTCCACAGTAGTGGCAGAGCAGGATGCGCTCGGTCGAGTGGTAGGTCAGTGGGATATCGCAGCGGTCGCAGAGCGCCACATTGCCGCAGTCGCGGCAGAGCACACAGCTTGCCGATCCGCGCCGGTTCAGAAAGAGGATTGCCTGCTGCCCCTGGCTGAGTACGCGCTCCAGTTCTTCATTCAGCCGGCGACTGATAATGCTGGTGTTGCCGGCGCGCAGTTCGCTGCGCAGGTCGATCACTTCGACGGGTGGCAGAGCTGCTCCAATTCTGGCAGGCAGCTCGGAGAGCCGGTACTCGCCCTGCTCGGCGCGGTAGAACGATTCGACTGACGGAGTGGCGCTGCCCAGGACCACCGGGATACGCAGGATCTGTCCCAACCTGATCGCTGCTTCGCGGGCATGGTAGAGAGGTCTGCGCTCGCTCTGCTTGTAAGCCGCTTCGTGCTCCTCATCGACGATGATCAGACCCAGATCCGGCACTGGCGCAAACAGTGCCGAACGCGAGCCGATCACCACGTCAACCTGTCCCGCGCGAATGCGGCGCCACTCGTCGTATCGCTCGCCCAGGCCAAGCTCGCTATGAATAATCGCCACGCGGTCGGGGAAGCGGCTCGCTACGCGCTGTACTGCCTGAGTGGTGAGCGCAATCTCAGGCACCAGCACAATGCCACGCTTCCCCTGCGCGATGATGGCTGCCAGGGCTTGTAAATAGACCTCGGTTTTGCCGCTGCCGGTTACACCATGCAGCAGGATGGGAGCGCCGGTAGCTTTCTGCGCTTCCGCCAGGATGTATTGCACAGCTTCCTGCTGGTCTTTTGTCAGGGTTAGAGGCTGGCTGATAGGCAGCGTACGTCCCTGGAGGGGATCGCGTCTCACTTCGACCTCTTCGATGAGCACAAGGCCGTTGTTGACCAGGCGTTGTAGCTGCGCTGCCGTCAGCCCGCTGGCCTTGCAGAGCGCGCCAGGCGTCCAGTGCGGCATGGCGCGCGCATCCTGCATGAGTAGATCAATGGCGGCAAGCTGGCGCCGGATGAGCAAACTTTCTCGATCCTGCGGCGTCAGCGTCAGAACAGCGCCGGATGCCAGCAACAACGGAGATACCGCTATCGGTGATGCGGGCAACGCCCAGGGATTCGGTGCAGTTCTGCTCTTCTTCTCATGCGAACGCGATCGCAGGTGGTCAGATGTTGTGGCAAGTGAAGCCGGGGATGTTTCCTGTGCTTCTTGCGCTTCGGCGGATTCAGCGGCCTCGGTAGCTTCAGCAAGCTTCTGCTGGAGGCGTGCTTCCATGCGCTCACGCCACAATAGGAGCGCTTCTCCCTGGGCCGCCAGCCGTACAATCCGCTTCACACGTACCCTGGCTCTGGGCGGCTGAAGCTGGCTATCGGCTTCGACCAGCGTGCCGGCGCGAATCTCGCGCAGCACTTCTCTGGCTTTGCTGGCGCCGAGCATTTTTTTCAGCGATTCTGTATCCAGTTCGCCATCGCTGAGCAGCAGACCGATCAGCGCACGCAGGCGCGGTGATACCTCTCTAGCAGCCTGCTCCAGCATGGTGGGATCGTCTTCAGCCAGGCGCAGAACGGAACGTGTGCGCTGCATCAGGCCAGGCGGGAGCATCATCTGCACGACACGGGCCAGCGGCGTGACGTAATATTCAGCAATCCACTGTGCCAGCGCCATTTGATGCGAAAGTAGAGCCGGCTCGGTGTCGAGAATGGTGCGAATCGCGCGCAACGGTTCACCGGTCACATCTGTCGCCTGTTCCTCACGCTCCATCGCTTCGCCCGTACTGTCTTGCTGCCGGTCTATGCGCCAGACGATGCCCTCGACGAGCCGCTCCCTGTAAGGGACGGCAACCAGTTGTCCGCAGCATAGAGCTGCTTGTAACTCGTCTGGCACACGATAGGTAAGCAGCGACTGCTCGCTGTTCCAGCTAGCGGCTGAGGTCAGTACCTCTGCGAGCATCGCTTATCGCCTTTCAAACTCACGGGCTAAAGCGGAAAGGCTGAAATGGATCATGGTTGGGCGCCCGTGACAACAGCTAAACGGCGCTTTCGTCTTCTCCAGTTGTTCAAGCATCTCGCGCATCTCGCTTATGGTGAGAAAGTAGTGCTGTTTGATGGCGGCTTTACAGGCCACGTTTGCCAGTGCGCGCTCTTCCCACGTCTCGGTCTGCCCGGCGTGCTCGTGCTCATCTGAGGTCAGCTCAATCAGCAGTTCTTGCACAGAGCGCGTATTCATCTGCCTGACCAGCACGCCGGGAACGGCACGTACTAGCAATGCGCTGTCGGCAATCTCCAGGGTAAAGCCGATGTGTTCCAGTTGTGGGAGATGCTCTTCGACCGCCTCTAATTCGCGCGGCGCCAGGTCGAGCCTGAGCGGCGTAAGCAGCAGTTGTGAGATGGGGGTGCTGGCTTTGAGCGCGGCCACCATACGTTCGAGTAAGATGCGCTCGTGGGCTGCATGCTGGTCAATCAGGTACATGCTGCCGTCCTCACCTTCAGTCACGATGTAACTCTGTGCGAGCTGGCCGACGACGCGCAAGCGTGGCAGTCGGCGTCCCGCTTGCTGCTCGATCTGCTCACCAGCCAGGCTGCCTGCCGGGATCTCGCTCTGGCGGTTGCCGGCATAGTCGCTGTGTGTGGGCAGTGCAGACGAGGGGAGGGACATCTCCTGCTGCTGTGCTCGCCGTCCACTCATCTCGTGGCGCTGTTCTCCATCAACTGCCGGGATGTTTGCTGGAGATGGAGACGCCTGCTCTCGCTTCTGTCCTGTTATACTGGGAGCCGCTTCTGCTCCCTCTGGCGCACCTGTGAGCGGGCGCACATGGCTCTGCCATAGCCGCGCCAGCAGAGGAGGTTTCGTACCAGACTCTTCTTCGCTCACCGTCAGCCAGGGATTATCCATTGGAAAAGCCGGTGTATCTTCATTTTCTTCTTCTGTAGTTTTTTCCTGTATTTCTTCCTGCATCTCTCCAGCCTGCCTCATAACCTGTTCCTGGGGATCTCCATGCGTAGCGGAGGAGAATACTGCCACCTCGTCTTCGTCCAGCGGCTCTTCCGACTCTTTGTGCGGCTGCCAGCGCGGCATCTGCGGTTCTTCCAGCAGAGCGGCGCGAACGGCGCGCAAAATGGCGGCGAAGACGCGGCGTTCTTTCAGGAAGCGGATCTCCGTTTTGGCGGGGTGGACGTTCACGTCCAGTAACGCGGGATCGAGCTGCACATTGATCACTGCTATGGGATGGCGCCCGCTGAGAAGCAGGGAGTGATAGGCGCCCTCGACTGCCGCTATCAGCATGCGGCTCATGACCCAGCGCCGGTTGACGAAAAACGAAATATGCTGGCGCGTGCTCTTATAACAGGTAGGACGGCTGGTATAGCCTGTCACGACGGGATAGGTGCTGTCATCGGGCCGCTGCTTGCTCTGTAGCGGGATCATCTGCTGCGCGATCTGCAAACCATAGACCTCGACCAGCACACTTGCGAGCTGGCCGTCACCTGGCGTCGAGAAGATCTGGCGGCCATCGCTGAAGACGTTGAAGCGGATCTCAGGATAGGCCAGTGCATACTGTTCCAGCAGGTGGTGGCAGTGGCTGACCTCGGTATTGCGGCTCTTGAGGAACTTCAGGCGGGCCGGTACGGCGCTGAAGAGATTGCGCACGGTCAGTGACGTTCCCTGTGGTAAAGCGGCAGGCGTCACCTGAGAGAGTTGGCCGTTGATCGCCTCAATCTGCGCGGCCTGGTCCGCACCGTGCGCGCGGCTCACCAGCGTCACCTCTGCCACAGCGGCGATGCTTGCCAGCGCCTCACCGCGAAAGCCAAGCGAGCGAATATGCTCCAGGTCCTCAATCTGCGCGACCTTGCTGGTGGCATGACGGGCCAGGGCCAGCGGCAACTCGTCAGGAGGAATACCGCAACCGTTATCGGTCACGCGGATCAATTGCAGACCGCCGTTCATCAGATCGACGCGAATCTGCGTGGCGCCAGCGTCAATACTGTTCTCGATCAGTTCTTTCACAACGGAGGCGGGCCGCTCCACGACCTCGCCGGCGGCAATCTTCGCGGCCACATCGGGCGCAAGCTGGCGTATAGACATGGTTCTCCACATCCCTCAAAAAATTAAGTTCCCAGCGGCGCTTTGCGTTGACAGGAACCTCTGGTGATATCCCGACCTGCTATGGATAGGTTAAGAGTTTTCTCTTTAGTAAGAACGTACGTTCGGGGGAAATTATAGCACATTTCCGGTGAGCGGAAAATGGGGGTTGAATGGTATTGAGAAAAAATCGTGAACAGAGAGACTGGTCGATCAAGGATATCGTCGCCCACCTGACCGGCTGGCGCAGGCGAGCGGTGTTGCGCTTCCGATCCTCAACGCCGATGAGGCGCGTAACATTGTGTTCCTCAAGCGGTCGATGCGGCCCGGCTTTGCCGGTATTGACAACGAACTGTTCTACAATCCCAGGACGATCATGCTTTTCGGCGACGCCAGGGAGTCTTTGACGAAGCTGGTCGCGGCGGTCAAGGGAGCGTAGCTCCCGGCGGGCATATCCCTGATCGTATCAAGAGAAAGAGGGCCGGGATGGCGCCATCCTGGTCCCCTTTCCCTTTTTTCTCGCAAGGAGGACATCTGCCCCTTAGATAGGGAAGCGGCGCTCCAGCCGTGCGATGAGCAGAAAGCCAAGTATGATGCCAGCGATGAGGCCGCCCAGGTGATCGGTGATGCTCAGACCCGCCAGGGAGAGGTTCAAGGCCACATTGATCGCCAGCACGAAAATCCACTGGCTGACCATCCCGCGTCCATAGGCTCCCAGGGCGCGCCGGTTCACGATGTAGAAAGCGCCCATCGCGCCAAAGACGCCGAAGATGGCCCCGGAAGCGCCCGCCGAAAGCGTATTGGGCGCCTGGAAGAAGTACGTGACGATGCCGCCCGCGATCCCCGAGAGCAGATAGATGAGCAGGTAGCGCCAGCGACCGTAAAACACTTCGACCACGCGCCCGATCAGGTACAGGGAAAACATGTTCAGCGCGATATGCCACAGGTTGAAGTGCAAGAACATGGCGGTCAGGATGCGCCAGTATTCACCCGTCTGCTGGATAAGCAGCGTGTTCTGACCACCATATGTGGCGATAACATCAGTACTAATCTCCAGAAGATTGTGGCCAACGATGGCCGTGAAGAGGTATACGATGATGTTAATGATGATCAGGATGTTGGTGACGATGCCCGGATACTGGCTGAGCACGAAGCGCGTGCGAACCATCTGGCGCTGTAAGCCATTGGGTCGTGACCACGCCGGCACCGGTTCGCGCTCAAGCTGTGATGGCCGGGCCTGAGTCTCCTCTGGCTGATTGGCCGCCGGGGGCAGGTCAGGAATTGGCTGATAGCCTGCGGCGTAGCGCTGCTCTTCTACGGGCGGGAAGCAGTTCTCGAAACGACCGCCATAGGAGAGGCGCGCTGCTCTAGCCCGCGCGAGATTAGCGTCGTAGTCCTGGCCGAGCGTGCGTAGCAGATAGGAACGCATGGCATGCACGTAGGCAATGCCGGGATTCTGCTTGATAATGGTGTCTACTGTTTGCAGGGCGCGGTCATAACGGTGATCCAGCAGGTCCAGCAGAGCCTGTGCGGTCATGCTTTCAACACCGCCCTGCGGCTGCAATTCCTGTACGCGCTGGCTTGCCATCCTGACGACGTTATAGTTGCCGAGCGCGAGGTTAGCCTCGGCAAGGCCCAGATGAATCATGGGATTCTCCGGTTCTATCTGCGCACCATGTGCATAGGCGATTGCTGCTTCGCGTCTCTGGCCCTGAGCCAGCGCCTGTTTGCCCTGTTCCAGATATGTCTGAATGTCCGTTTGTGCTTCCACAGATTCTCCTCCGTCCTGGAGAGGTGCCTCTTTCCCGGCTTCTGGACCATTGCTCTCTCCGGTCCGCCTGTAAGAATGAATAGTGAGGTTCCCTCAGCCTGGCTGTTTCAACCCAACCAGTATTATGTCAGTGCATCAATGTCTATTATAGCGTGCTTATTCTCCCGGCGCTTTACCTCTCAGTGTACCCGAAAGTGTCAAGCACACGAGCGATTCGTGCCAGGCGGACGGGTACCGTCTCGCCGAATTGCGGCGGGCGCATTACCCCGTCTTCTGATATTACGTCTGAGCGGCGGGAATGTCGCAACTCGCGGCCAGGAGAAATAGCGGCATGGCAGCTACTATTTGATGAGGCCACTACTCTGGATGTAGAGCGTAATGCCGTTGATGATGAATTGAATCGCCAGTGCTGCCAGGATAATGCCGAGCAGGCGCGAGAGCACCATGATTCCCGTGCGCCCGATGTGCTCAACGATCCACATGCTGCCACGCATAATGATCCAGGCGAGCAGCAGTGTGACAATAATAACTATCGTGACTGCCAGCAACTCAAAGGGTCGCGGAGTAACGGTGTCGATGTAAAGGATCGTTGTGGCGATGGTTCCGGGTCCGGCGATCATCGGAATCGCCAGGGGAAAAACACTGATATCCTCGCGCGTTAGAGCCTCTTCCTGCTCCACTTTGGTCTCGCGCGTCCCTGACTGGCGCCCAAAGAGCATATCCACCGAGACAAGGAAAAGCAGCGCGCCCCCGGCGATATCGAAGGCGTAGAGCTTGATGCCGAGACTATCGAGGAGAAAGCGCCCCACAAGCGCGAAGAAGGCGATAATGATAGCACTGATCACAATGGCGCGCGTGATGACGATATTGCGCTGTGCCTGGTTGAGATGCGATGTTAGTCCGATGACGACCGGAGCAAGACCCACCGGGTCAATCACGGTGGTATATGTGACAAATGCGCTGATCGCAAAGGTTATCAGATTTTCCACAAGAACAAAAACCCTCAGAGCAGACTGCTTTTCAGTATATCATAGCTCTTTGCCCGGGCCTTTCAGTTTTTCTTTCTTCCATCCCTCCCAGGAAGGGAAAGAGATTTTCGGAGGGACACCCCCATAAGCGTTAACTTAAGGACTGCGAACCGAAAGCGTCAAATCCGTGAGTTGGGGTTTTCGGAGGGACACCCCCATAAGCGTTAACTTAAGGGGGTATCCCTTCTCTCTC
>JADBKA010000144.1 GCA_014896635.1 Ktedonobacteraceae bacterium | reverse complement strand
CTCCCCGTTCCCCTCTGGGGAACCCTATCCCACTTTGTCTTTGTGGGACACCAGTCCCGCTACGCGAGAACTCGGCGAACCCTGCCAGGAGAGTATTCGCTCTCGTGAATCTTCATTTCCATATAATATGTAGTAATAAAGAATATAAGGAGAGAAGAAAATTTATTCACGTTGCATATGTGGAAGGAGAAGAAGATGAATCTGACGTTGTGGTATGTTGCACCTGATGAAGCAGCGGGCAAGTTGTCTTCCCCCTATATGACCTGTGCCGATGGCAATGATCCCCACGCGATTATCGCCGCTCAACCGTTCACGGTGTCGCTCAAGGCAATCTGTGTGGCGGAAGATCATCACAGGACATTGTTCGAGGGCCTGTTTCCTCAAGATGGCGTGCTGATTCTGAGTTCGAATTCTCTGGGAACGAAACCCGCTGTGCAGCGGGTCCATTACTACCAGGAACACCTGCCCAGGGCAACGCTGATCGATAGTTTTCTCTCGGATACGGTCTACCTGTGTGACGACTATTCAGGCCATGAGCGCCTCTGGTTGGAATTTCATATTATGGCTGTGGGCGTGCCGCAAGAGGAGCGCGATACGCTTGTCAACAAGTTCACATCCCTGGCTGAGACGGCAGGTTCCATTTTTCCTGTTGCGCTCCCCTACTCGTTTATCGCTTCAACGGTGGTTAAATCGGTTGAACAATTGCTCAATGCCACGCAGCAGGCAAAGCACCTGCTCAGTCGCCGTGTCGCATTCTATCCCCATCATCCCAGAACTCCCACTGATGCCGGTGCCAGCGGATCGCCTGACCATAATACGCCGATTCTCAGGTGCGGCACCTATATCATTTTCGCTGAAGCCGTCGATGGCAATGCCTATACGCTGCAAGCCGATAATAGCATTACGCCAGTTCCTGATGTGTCATACCTGGTTTTTATGATTGACCGTGAGAGCATTCCTTCGCCCGACTGGGTGACTTCGCAGCGAGTGGCGATGCTGCTTACACAGATCAACCAGGGCAATGCCAATAGCGAGCAGGCGCCCATCGTTTTCTTGAACAATACACTGACTGGCTATAGCAACTTTAGCAAGTTGCAGCGTTACCTGGAGTTGTGGCAGAAGAAACAGGGAGATGAGAATTCGCTGACAGCAGCGGAGAAAGCATTAATGCTACGTATCGCCTCCATCGCTGAAATACAGCCGTTTTTGCCGAAGTGATGTCAAAGCCGTGTGGGGCCTGGCAGGCCCCGGCAGGGAGGCAGAGCCTCCCTGCTATTGCTGCTATCGAGAAATAACACGCAAGGTGCGCGCCGTTTCCCAGGCTTCCTGTTCTTCAGAGGCGCGACGAATCAGCGTGTAGCCCACGCCAGGAACTGTCAGGATATAGCGTGGATTGCCGGGGTTCACCTCAATTTTCTGGCGCAGATGACGGATATGCGCTTTTATCAGGCCCGCATCACCTTCGCCATCATAACCCCATATATGCGTTACAATTTGATTAGTTGTACATACATCATTTGCGTTTACTGCCAGGAGATGCAGCAATTTGCTTTCAGTAGGGGTGAGGCGGATGGTTCTCCCATTGACGGTCGCTTCGTTATGCAGAGTGTCGACGCTGATTGGGCCGACCGTCACTTTTGACGAAGGGCGTCGCTCAAGGGTTGAGCGCACTCTCCGGCTGACTGCGCGAATGCGAGCCAGTAGTTGAGAAGGGAAGAACGGCTTACGCAAGTAGTCATCGGCCCCGGATTCGAGGCAGCGCACCTCGTCCTGTACGTCTTTCCCGTCGGTGACTACCAGCACCAGAGCATCATGTTTACTACGCATATCGCGGCAGAGTGCTAGCATATCTGCCTCTTTCAAAGCGGTATCTATGATCACAAGATCAGGTTTCTGTTCCAGCCACTCTACCCTGGCGCGTTCTGCTGTATAGGCCCGGTGAACTTCATAGCCGAGCGTCTTTAACCAGCCGGTAAGCATTTCAACCAGGTCGCGGTCCCCATCAATGACCAGTAGTTTCATGGTTCTCCTCAATACCAGATAATAAGCAAAACTTTTTTCATCAACAATGCATATATAAAAGATTCTGTCGTAAAGAAATTTACTCCCACCTGTCGTAGCAGTTTGCCTCTGTGAAAAAGAGAGATTCCCATTGAGGTTCACCTTGAACGACGAGAGCCTGGAGTGGGAGTAACATGCCTGACACTTTTATCAGCATGCGCCAGCGTGTTACAAAGAATATCTGCTCTCTCATTTACTATAGACGATAGAAGTTCAGAATTTCAATGGGAGAAAATGGTAATAGCTCACAAATCGAAAGAGAAATGGATCTCAGTTTGCGGAGATGACTCAGCGTGTCATGAGCAGTCCCACTACAAGCCCTAACAGGCCGCCGGCAAAAACCTGCACCGGAGTATGCCCCACCAGTTCGCGCAGGCGCTTCTCGGCGATGGGATGTCCCTGAAATAGCTCGTCAAGCATCTGGTTCAGAATACGCGCCTGGATGCTGACGGCGCGCCGCACGCCTGCGGCATCGTACATCACGATGCTGGCCAGTACGACCGCGATAGCAAACGTTGATGAACCGATGCCGTCGAGACGTCCGACAGCGGTTGCCAGGGCGGTCACGAGAGCGGAGTGGGAGCTGGGCATACCGCCAGATGAGACAAGACGGCTGATAACGAGCTTGCGCTGGCGAAATAGCTCGAAAATGGTCTTGCTGATCTGCGCGATAGCCCATGAGAGCAGTGAAGCGATAAGCACACGATTATCAAAGAGTGCATTATTCATCCCGTCTGCCCATCTACAATTCCAGGGGGACGACTGATGCATTGCCGTCGCTATCGAGGCTGAGCTGCTGTACAGTCAACTCTGCTTTTTGTAGAAGCTCGTGGCAGTGCTGTGCCAGTTTCATGCCTTCCTGATAGTGTGCCAGGGCCTGGTCAAGAGGCATCCGTCCATCTTGCAGGGCTGCTACTGCCGCCTCACGTCGTGCAAAAGCCTCTTCAAAAGAAAGCTCGTCCATGCTTTTCCCTCTTTTTTCTTTTATCGGACTGAATCGGGAGCGTTAGCTGCCAGGGCAAACTTCTACCGGAATAGAGCCATCGCGCACTTGAATGGTCAGCCGTTCACCGCTGGTGACTTGCCGGGCGTCAGTTACAATTGCCTGGTCTGCGTCACGGCGTACGATGGCGTAACCGCGAGCAATCGTCAACAAAGGACTGAGCGAGTGGAGTTGTGCGGCGAGTCCGCGCAACTGCTCGCCACGCAGGGCCAGTATGTGGTGCATATGCATTTGTAGCCGCTCAGTCGTTTCATCCAGTTGCTGCCGCCGCCTATCCACTAGATTTAACGGACTGGCGCGCTGTAATTCGTGCAGCATCTGTGCTAACTGCTCTGCAAGTACCGCCAGGCGCTCCTCCATCAAGCTCGCCAGGTCCTGCTGTTTCATCCTGAGAGCGGTGCGCCAGTCCTCTATGTCGGGGACGGCAGCCGTTGCCGCTGCGGTTGGCGTCGAGGCGCGCACGTCGGCCACAAAATCGGCAATCGTGAAGTCGGTCTCGTGGCCGACGCCGCTGATCACCGGGATGCGCGAACGGGCAATCGCCCGCGCGACAATCTCCTCGTTAAATGCCCATAACTCTTCAACCGAGCCGCCTCCCCGTCCCAGAATGATAACCTCAGCCTCGCCATGCTCGTTTAACAGATCCAGGGCTGCTGCAATGGACGCCGGCGCCTCAGCTCCCTGTACCAGGGATGGGGCGAGCAGCACCCGTACAAGAGGATAGCGGGTGCGCAGGACGCGCAGCATATCGCGCAGCGCCGCCGCCTGCGGAGAAGTGACAATACCAACTACCGAGGGCTGCGCCGGCAGAGGGCGCTTGCGTTCGGCATCGAAAAGGCCCTCTGCTGCCAGGCGCGCCTTGAGCTGTTCAAAACGCTGGAAGAGCGCTCCCTCACCAAGCAGTCTGGCGCTGTCTACATAACATTGTAGCTTACCATCCCGTTCATAGAAGGAAATGCGACCATTTACGGCCACTGCCATCCCATCCTGTAAAATGGGAGCAGCAGAGCGCAGGCGCGAGAATTTGAAAAACACGCAGTGGAGCTGGGCGTCACCTTCTTTCAAGGTAAAGTAACTATGCCCGGAAGGATAGGTTTTGCAGTTAGATACCTCTCCATGAACCCAGATGTTCTGCAACACATCGTTCGTTTCGAGTAGTTCTTTGATGTAGAGGGCCAGTGCTGACACACTGACGAGCGAGGGACTCTCTAAGAAATCCGGCAACAGCATCCCTCATTGCTCCTCTGTACTTTCAATCACCATGAGCGGTTGCCCATACTCTACCGGCTGTCCATCCTGCACGAGAATTTCCACCACGCGCCCGGCGACTGTTGACTCGACCTCATTCATGATGTTGAGCGACTGGATGGTTCCTACCGTCTGGCCCACAGTGATATGATCTCCGACCGAGACCAGGGGACCACCGCGCGGCCTGATCCAGCTATGAAAAATGCCGACCAGAGGAGCGATCACGGTATGCCTGGTTTCGACCGGCGCAGGCTCTTCCGTCTTTTTTAGCGAAAGAGTCGCCGGGTGGGCTACCTGGGCTGCCGGATGGCTGCCATTGCGTATCTGGCCTTCAGGAGCTTGCGCTTTGCGTAAGGCCAGGCGCGTCTCCTGTGCTGGGAGCCTGACCTCGATTTCCGCAATGTCACTCCTATCAAGCAGTTGCACCAGGTATTGCAACTGTTCAATCGTAATGGTGTGATTGGGAGCGTCGTCGCCGGGGAATGCATCCCTTTTATAAGGATAGTGCCTATCGCTGTCCATCGCCGGACCCTTTCCGCTGACTCCATTTATTCCATGACACGCTCTACGTAGGTCCCACTGCTGGTATTCACGCGGATCAGTTCGCCGGTAGTGACGAAGAGCGGCACCTGTACTACCAGGCCGGTTTCGGTGGTGGCCGGTTTCGTCCCCCCGGTCGCGGTATCGCCCTTGAAGCCGGGTTCGGTATAGGTCACGCGCATCACCACTTTTTCCGGCAGTTCTACTGCAACCGGCTCGTCATCCAGCCGTACAATCTCAAGCTCCAGATCATCAACCAGGTAGTTGCGGGCATTGCCGAGCTGCTCGCCGGTCAGGACAACATCGTCGTAGGTATTGGTATCCATAAAGTGATACTGGTCGCCATCCTGGTACTGGTAGGTGACGGTCGAGTGCTCCAGATAGAGGCGCTTAAACCTGTCGCCCGCGTCGCAGGTGCGATCAAAGATCGCGCCTGTGCGCAGATTGCGCAGCTTCATGCGCACAATGGCGCCACCGCGCCCGATTTTGACATGCTGCCAATCCAGGATAGAGCAGGGTTGGCCCTCGAATTCAAGTGCCAGTCCTTTTTTCAAATCACCTGTAGATATCATGAATCCGCCTCTCCTCTCCTTATACTGCTACTGCTGTACTACCAGGTCTGTTGGTGAGTGTGTCAGCACTTCGACGCCGTTTTCTCTGACCACTACGCAATCTTCAATGCGCACACCACTCCATCCTGGAATATACACGCCTGGCTCGACGGTCACGACGCAGCCGGCAGGCAAGCTCTTGTCTTCTGGAGCGCGCGTCGAGAGAGCAGGGCCTTCGTGAATCTGTAAGCCCACGCCGTGACCGGTGCTGTGGATATAGTATTCGGCCAGCCCGGCCTTTTCCAGAGCTTTGCGCGCCAGGGCGTCGCCTTCGCGTCCGCTCATGCCGGCACGTAATCCCTGTTCGCAGGTTTTCATCGCGTGCAGGACAGCCTCATGGATCTCACGCATACGCGGCTCCGCCGGTTCTCCCAGGCAGATGGTGCGCGTCATGTCGGCGCAATAGCCTTTGTAGCGTGCGCCCATATCAATGGTGATGAGTTCGCCACGCTGGATGCGCCGGTCAGTTGCGTGGGCGTGTGGCATTGAAGCGTTTGGCCCGGAGGCCACAATTGTTTCAAAGGCCAGCCCATCGGCGCCAAGTTCGACCATTTTGCGCAAGACTTCCCATTGCACCTCTTTTTCCGTCATGCCGGGCTGAATCCAGTGGCAGAGGTGGGCAAATGTTTCGTCGGTAATGGCAATAGCCTGCTTGAGCAGTGCGATCTCGTCAGGCTGTTTGACCTCGCGCAGCGCGTCGATGATCGTCTCTTCAAACGGTTGCAGCGTGAATACGCCGTCACCGGCTTTGCGCAGCCTGTCGTACTCGGCAAACACCAGCGCCTGGGCTTCAAAGCCGATGCTGTGCCAGGAGTGTTCTCTGGCGAGCGTGGCGATAGCGGGAGCGTATTCGCGTGGCGGCGGAACGATTACCTGCCAGCCCGTAGCTTCGTGTTCCGCTGCTTCTTTATATAAAGGATTGGTCAGAAGAATCTGCTGCTGCTGCCCGATCAGCAGCGAACCGGCTCCCTCGGTATCGTCGTTCAGCCAGCCGCTCAGATACGAGCGATTCTGTGGTTGCGTGACAAGCAGTGCGTCAATTCCCTGCTCCGTCAACCATGCCCGCAGTCGTTTGACTTGCTCGTGACTCATAGCTAACTCTTCTCTCTTTCTTCCTGTAATCTGGCGGCCAGCGCCTCCAGGGCCAGCAGATAGCCTCTCCAGCCTAATCCTACAATATGCCCATAGCAGATAGCAGCGATCACCGAATGATGCCTGAAAGCTTCGCGCGCGTAAATATTGCTCAGATGCACCTCGATCACGGGAACGCTCACTGCCGCCAGAGCGTCGCGCAATGCCAGCGAGTAATGCGTAAGCGCGCCGGGATTGATGATAATGCCGGCAGCTCCAGCGGCATGCTGCTGGATAAAGTCGATCAAGGCGCCCTCGTGGTTTGACTGAAAGCACTCTACAGCCAGTGCCAGGTCTTTTGCCCGCGCGCGTAGTGCTTCGTTGATGCGATCCAGGGTCATTGTGCCATAGATCGCCGGCTCGCGTGTTCCCAGTGTGTTAAGGTTGGGTCCGTTAAGAACCAGGATAGTGTGCGGCCCCTTTATATTTTGCTGCATAGCCATTCATCGTCCCTGAAAAAAGCGGTGATCACCTGCCTGACCAGTTCGTCTGGCAGGTGTGTCACAACGACCTCGCCGATGTGCTGTGGCAGTACCCAGCGTACGCGCTTTCCCTGTACTTTCTTATCCAGTTGTATCGCGGCCAGGATATCTTCAGCGCGTACTGGCCCCTGGTAGGTGGTTGGCAGCCCCAGGGCTTGCAGCAGTCTATTCTGCCGTTCAGTTTCGGCGCCGGAGAACAGGCCGGCGGCCAGCGCCAGGCGGGCTGCTGCAACCATGCCGAGCGAGACAGCCTCACCGTGTAGCCATTCGCCATAACCCGCGACATTCTCCAGGGCATGGCCGATAGTGTGACCATAATTGAGAATAGCGCGGCGTCCCTGTTCCCGTTCATCCTCCTCGATCACCGCTGCCTTTAAACTAATGCAACGCGCAATCACCTGGCAGAGCAGCGCGATAGGGGGATGGGAAAACGCCCGCAGTGCTTCTGCATTCGCCTCCAGCAGGGCGAACAACTCGGTGTCGAGTATGATACCATACTTGACAACTTCTGCCCATCCCTCGGTGCGCGCTCGTCGAGGGAGCGTGAGGAGCAGCGCCGGGTCGGCAAGGACCAGGCGTGGGTGATAGAATGCTCCGATCAGATTCTTCCCTCTCTTATGATTAATACCTGTCTTCCCGCCGATTGCGGAATCCACCTGCGCGAGAAGAGAGGTGGGAACATGGATCAGTGGCATACCACGCAGGTAGGTTGCGGCAGCAAAGCCGACCAGGTCGCCGATAACACCGCCACCGAAAGCAATCATCGCTTCGCGGCGTTCAGCCCGCAGATCAACCAGCCAGTCATAAATGGTGTTGAGTTGCCCCGCTGATTTGCTTGCTTCGCCTGCCGGCACTACGTAGGATTGCGGGTCAAAGCCGGCTGCTTGCAGGCTGGTTGTGACTGAGGGCAGGTAGAGGGGCGCGAGATTGCTGTCGGTGATGAGAAAAACACGCTCCGGCAGATGCAAAGGAGTGAGATAGCGGGCCAGTCTACCGGCGCCACCCCACTCAACAATGGCCTCGTATCCGTCTCCCACATGAATCTGCTGCACAATTGGCATCTCATCTGTGCTTTGCACATTGCCGGAACCGATAAGCATGGCAGCGACCTCCTGAGCCACCTGTTCTGGACTCTTGCCCTCGGTTGTGCAGCGCAATTCCGCTTCTTCGTACCAGGCAAGGCGTTGCGCAAGCAGGCGCTGCAAAGTCGCCAGGGGATCGGGTCCTTCCAGCAGTGGACGTGTTTCGGGTGTAGCGCCCTCAAGTAGTGCGGCAGTATGCTGTTCGCGTAAGCGCCGGAGCGCCTCGGCAGGTTCCACTTCTAAAAAGACGCGCACGCCATGTTCAGCCATCAACGCGCGATTTTCCGCTCGCGTAACGATGCCGCCGCCGGTCACGACCACGCATTGCTCGTCTTGCTGAATGGCTTTTGCCAGCAGGCGGCTCTCCCATGAGCGAAAGTAATCTTCGCCATGTCGCGCAAAAATTGCCGCGATGCGCTCGCCTGTCTCCTTTTCTATCAGCGTATCGACATCGTACAGGGTGTAGCCCAGGTACCGGGCCAGCAGGCGCCCGATGGTGCTTTTCCCGCTGCCGGGTAGTCCGATGAAAAATATGTGTCGCATGCGGCTATTTTACCACGAGATTCTGCCCGGTAGTGTCATCATCCCGGTGACTTTGCTTTGAAGAAAACAGAAAAGCTGTGGTAAGCGCCGGCAGGGCTTTTCGGTGTCCCCGAATTCCCTGTTTTGCCGCCTTCGGTGGCAGAAAGGGGAGAGAGGGGCGAGGACACCTCGCGCTCCGCAAGAGGGCTACCGCCCCCTTGACCCCCGTCTTTCTCGAAAACAGAAAAGCTGTGGTAAGCGCCGGGAAAATGCTTGACAACTCATTGCCACAATGTTATCATAGCAGCATCGAGTGAGGGCAATTAGCTCAGACGGTTAGAGCGCTGTCTTGACATGGCAGAGGTCACTGGTTCGAGTCCAGTATTGCCCACTGAAGAAAAGAAGCGGGTTCTCTGAACCCGCTTCTTTTCTTATCGTCTTGAAGGGATCGGCAGATTCATCCCTTCATCGCGGGTGCGATGCGTGCCGGCCACCTCTTTGATACCGCCCTCTGGATAAACCAGCTTTGCCTCATGTTCGGGTAGCAGGCTTGCCACCTCTTTGAGAACGGCATCGAGGAACTGATCCTCAGGCACCTGTTTCACGACCTCACCTTTGCGGAAGATCACACCTTTGCCTTTGCCGCCGGCCAGCCCAACATCGGCATCGCGCGACTCCCCAGGACCGTTCACCACACAGCCCATTACAGCGACATGAATCGGCGTCTGCACCTTCGCCAGGCGCTTTTCCACCTCGTTTGCTACCGCGATCACGTCGATTTCAACGCGGCCACAGGACGGGCAGGAGACGAAAGTCACACCGCGACTGCGCAGCTCCAGCGAACGGAGGATCTCATACGCGACAGGAATTTCTTCTTCAGGCTCGGCGCTCAGGCTGACGCGAATCGTATCGCCAAT
Source organism: Ktedonobacteraceae bacterium (assembly GCA_014896635.1). The sequence continues at coordinate 2,027 of JADBKA010000144.1, read as the reverse complement.
TCCTTCAGCTAGCAGCAGGCCGAGGCCAACTGAGGACTTTACCGCGCCAGTGACCAGCGTTCCGGCCTCGGTAATACCGAGATGCAACGGATAGTCAGAACGCTGTGAGAAGCGTCGATAAGCTTCGACGGCGGTCAGTACCGTCGAAGACTTGAGCGATACCGTGATTTCGTGGTAGTCCAGCTCTTCACACCAGCCGATGTATTCTAGAGCCTTCGCTACCATGCGCTCGGCCATGTGTTCGCGCTCGCGGCATCGGGCCTCGGCGGGATCGCTGCGCTCCAGCGTACCATCATCGCGCAGGCGTACCTGGATGCGCTGCATCTGCGCTATTTTATCCAGTGCATCAATGGAGCCTGAATTTACCCCTATGCGCATCGCTATGCCACGCTCTTTTGCCGCCTTCACAATCTGTTCCAGCGATTTGCGCCCGTTCAGCAGATTCCCCGGATTAATGCGTACCTTGTCAACACCCTGGCGGATGGCCTCCAGTGCCAGGGCCGGGTTGTAGTGGATGTCCGCCACCAGAGGAATGTGGATCTGCTTCTTGATCTCAGCGAGCGCTGAGGCATCTTCCATCTCAGGCACAGCCACGCGCACAATTTCGCAGCCGACCTCCTCCAGGCGATGGATCTGCGCGACGGTACTTTTGATATCGCGCGTATAGGTTGTTGTCATAGATTGTACGGCAATCGGTGCATCGCCACCGATTGTCACATTCCCGACGTGAATCTGTCGCGTTTTTCTTCGCATATAGCAAGACACTCCGTTTATTCACTCGTTATCTGCTGCCCCAGTTGAGAATATCGCTCACCGTGATGACCGCCATCAGCATCAGCAATATTGCCATACCTACCAGGTTGATCAGACCTTCACGCTCCGGCTTTAATCGCTTGCCGCCGCGCAGCACCTCGATCAAGACCAGGACAACGCGCCCTCCGTCCAGGGCCGGGAAGGGTAAAATGTTAATGATCGCAAGGTTCAGGCTCAGAATCGCGGTCAGGTTCAGCAGGGGCCACCAGCCCTGAGTGGCGGTTTGTTGCGCCATCTTGCCGGTGAGTTCTACAATACCGACAGGCCCGGCCAGTTGCGGCTGAATCGCCCCAATGATCATCTGACGAATCTGGTCCACAAACAGGTACAGAACGGCGGCTGTACGCTGCAACCCCTTAATCGGAGCTTCCCAGATTGGCACACTGACATAGCCGATGGCACTGCTTTGCTGGCCGATACCCATACGTCCCTTGCCAGCAGGCGGATTGACGCGGGCATCCACGCTCACGCTCAGCGGACCTGACATGCCCGCCCGCTGGATCGTCAGATGGATGGGGACGCTCTCTTGCTGTCCCTTATTGTTCTGAATGGCCTGGTTTACCTGCGTCACCACGTCATCGAAACGCTGTACGGGCTGACCGTTCACCGTCAGAATACGATCATTGGTACGCAGACCGGCAGCGGCGGCGGGCGAACCCGGCTCGACGGTTCCAACCACAGGGAGAGCTATCGGCTCGCCCATCGTACTATAAGCGATAATGAAAAGCACAGCGGCCAGCAGCAGGTTCATCACGACGCCCGCACACAGCACGATCATACGCTTGCCGGCGGATTTCGCGGCGAAACTACCGGGATCATAGTTGCCGTGCTCATCCAGTACATCCCCGTTCTCGCCGGGCATGCGCACAAATCCCCCAATGGGCAGCAGGTTGAGCGAATAGATCGTATGATGGCTGGAAGGATCTGCTACCGCCTGGGCCTTGCCGGAGGTACTTACCGTTCTCGCACCACCAGATGTTCCACCGAACGGCGTCTGCCGTCCCGACCGCGTACCGGCAGCGTCATCTTCACGTCCGCGCCCAAACCAGAGGACCTCCCACCCACCCTGGTCGCGTTTACGAAAACCAACCAGAGCCGGGGGAAACCCCAGGCCGAACTCTTCCACACGTATCTTCGCCCATTTCGCAGTAATAAAGTGACCAAACTCGTGTACTAGCACCAGTAAACCAAACACTGGGATGGCGGCCAGTAAG
>JADBKA010000431.1 GCA_014896635.1 Ktedonobacteraceae bacterium | reverse complement strand
TGCGGCGCTGGCAGCAGCACAGCAGACAGGAGCATCAGGACGCGCACTGCTCCCGGCAGCCGTCGCGGGATACGAAGCAGGTGTACGGGTCGGGGCCTTTCTGGGCTGCTCTCATTACCGCGTCTTTCATACCACAGGAACGGCGGGAACGCTGGCATCTGCCGCAGCGGTTGCTCACCTGCTCGGTGCCGATGCGTCAACTATACTGCATGCGCTCGGCTCAGCCGGCACGCAGGCGGCGGGCCTGTGGGAATTTCTACGCGACGCGGCCGACTCCAAGCAGTTGCATACGGCAAAGGCAGCGGCGGACGGGCTGCTCGCGGCCTACCTGGCACGTGAGGGCTTCACCGGCGCGCAGCGTATCCTGGAAGGCGCGCAGGGCATGGCCACCGGCATGTCAAGCGACGCTGACGCCAGCAGGCTTACCGCAGGTCTGGGAGAACACTGGGCCGTGCTAGAAACCTCGTTCAAGTGGCATGCCTCGTGTCGCCATACACATCCGACCGCCGATGCGCTGCTACAAGCCATACAGCAACATCACCTGAGCGCTGAACACCTGATCCGCATTCGCGCGCATGTACATCAGGTCGCCCTCGATGTACTCGAGTCGGTCACTGACCCTCAAACAGTCCACCAGGCGAAGTTCTCGATGGGCTTTGTACTCGCACTCATTGCCCTCTACCAGCAAGCAGGTGTCGAAGCGTTTACCCAGGAGACGCTCCACGATCCTGGGATACGCGAGCTACTCGGTCGCGTCGAGATGGTCTTCGACGCCGAGATTGACGCCGCCTATCCGCAGCAATGGATCGGGCTGGTTGAGATAGAGACGACGGGTGGGAGGCGATTCACATCGCGTGTGGACGTGCCGAAAGGCGATCCAGGCAACACGCTCAGCCGCGACGAAATCGAGGACAAGGTTCGGCGATTGGCTGCGTTTGGGCGCGGCGCTTCAGCCGGGGAAGTAGATGAGCTGCTCGCACGCGCCTGGTTACTTGATCGCCAGGCAGATGTTCGTGATCTCTTGCCAGTCGGGGTGATGCGTACTGCCTGATTCTTAAAAAGTCTGTTACTACTGCCTGACAGGAGGAGCAGACCTAGTTGTGGGAAGAAGCAAGCGTAAGTCAATGGTTTCATCACCCGGCTTGCCAGCTTCAACAGGTACACTTGCCCTGATCAAGGCTATCGTCCGTAGGATATCCCAGCCAGGTTGATGATGACGACAGCCACAACTCACGAATGCCTCTTCTTTCCCCACATGGGTGTCGAGCCGGGTTGCACTGGAAAACAACGTCGCAATAAGCCAGCGCCGACCCGACAACCACTTTAGCATCACAGACTGTCTACCTGTCAGGAGATCTGGAAAGAGACCTGTTTTTTTACCAGAAATGCTTCTACCCCATATTTTCCCCCTTCGAGTCCAAATCCTGACTGTTTTACCCCCCCAAAGGGACCCTCTACAGTAGCCGGGAAAGGATCGTTGATTCCTACTATCCCTACTTCGAGCGCCTCTGCCAGGTGCCAGGCGCGTGAAAGGTTCCTTGTGTATACATAGGCTCCCAGTCCATACGCCGTGTTGTTGCTACGTTCGATCACCTCTCCCTCTTCTTTGAAGGTTTCCAGTACAATAATAGGACCAAAAGCCTCTTCCCTTGAGATTGCCA
>JADBKA010000143.1 GCA_014896635.1 Ktedonobacteraceae bacterium | reverse complement strand
TTTCTCTCTGCCTGGTCCCAATCAGTATCACTATGACAATCCGATGACAGAATACGCTCCCCCGGTTCATCTTTTTGTCATGCGTTCGCACTACACTGGCGGGAAAGAAGACAAGGAGAAGGTCTATGTGGCAAATCATCTGTTTATGTTTACCGGCTATGACGAGAAGCGAGCAGCAGCGTTTCTTCACATTGTTCAGCAAGGCGCTGCATGACTCTGGCCGAGAGCCAGGCGAGATGGATCTCGGCCTCTTTTTCCTGCATTTCCTCTCGCCTGGAGAGGCTCTGACAGTGCTGGAGGAGCGCCGCGACCTGGTGGTACGCTCGCAGGAGATCATGGAGCAGATGCCGGCACAGGAGCAAGAGAGCGAAGAGCGCGACATCCTGCAAGGAGCGATCAATGACCATATAAAAACGCTGCTGGCGGCAGAGCGGGCCTGGCTCAATCGCACAATCGCACGATTGCAGACGACAATGAGCAGCCAGGGAGAGACAGCGAGTTGACCGTTTTACAGCACCGCCTGGCAACAGCGCCTGAAACGACGGAGCGTCAACCAGGCGAGCGGCCAGGCGATGGAATCCTACGAAAGAGCGGTAGTTAGCCGGGCATCACTCTGTGCGCATTTTACGTATCGCGTAGAACTCTACAAGAGCGAAAAGCGCGACTATCACTACCATCAAACCCACAAACAGCTTCCCTAAAAGGGTAAGCGGCAGCAGGTTGAAAATCAGCACAGCCAGCCATCCTACTACCCAGCAATCATTGATAGCAATAACTAGCAGGGCCTGGCGAGGCTGCGCATCCGGCCTGCGTGTTAACCAGAACAGCCAGCCCACATAGGCCAGCAGGACCACACCTACAATCAGAGGAAGAGCCGGCTCAGTGAAACCCATGATCTGCGCAAGCGGACTGAGACCAACAGCCAGAAAACCTGCTGCTCCAACAAGCGACGTCAAAGCATCTAGCTGGAGACTACGGTGGAGCAGCAGGGCTGAAGCCGAAAAGGAACTCGTTATATGAGATGTTGCTCGTGTTGACATCGAATAAGCCTTCGCTTTCTCTTTTGAATATGCTTCCCTGTTCTCAAACGACACAATGAACCACCGGGCAGTCCGGACATCGATCTGTAAGATGAGCCGGGCCGCTCTTCTCAAGGGAGAATGATGTTAGATCGGGTAGCCACGTCCTCCCTGGAGACCTTTGAGGCAGGAGATCTCGCCACACATGTTGTCAATATGCCCAAGCACCAGCCGGTTGAGAATCGAGCCGACCGTCTGTTGTCCCAGACCAAATTGAGACAGGTCGATGACACGCGCCAGATCTTCCTCAGCAAGCCCGGCGAGGTAGCCGTCAGTGGCCGCGTGGACAGCCCGCGCGTACTGACGCACTCTCGGCAAATCAACGCGGACGCGGCGCGCCCACTCAGCCGTTGCCAGAGGCTGAATCTCGCTCACTCCCGTCTTCTCAGCCCACTCAGAGGCGAAGAGAGGAGCACCACCTTTGAGAATCATGTTAATGGCAGCATCTTCACTGGCAATAGCATGGACGTAGGTAGCTGCTAAAGGATTTGCCGTTCCCGGAGGAGTCCAGTGCGCCTGTTCGGCGGTGACATTCTACATAGTTGCTTCCAGGAATGCATGAGCCTGTTGAATCTGCTCGCGGAGCAAAGAAATCACGTTCATTTGCAAGTACCTTTCCTTGACTCTTGTAGCTGTTATAAACTACCTGAACTACCGGAGTTTTCCGGCTACAGCCTGTATCGTCAGGCTACTTGCATCATAGAGGCCAAACAGGTGCCATGCCTACGAAAAATCCTGCCAGACACTGCCAGTTTTGACTTTTGGGGGCTGTTTTGGAGAGAGAGAAGCAGCGTTCTGGCTACGCAGATCCTGAGAGACGAGCCTGGCCGCCGTATTTTGCCAGTTGTGCAATGTCCGTTCGGGAACATGGATGCGAAACCAGTTGAGGGCTTCGTTCACCACCGGGTCAGAGTGAGAAGAGCGAGAGCGACGGCTATACGGTTTCAGACCGATCACATAGGGGAAATAGAGTGCATTGTAGTAGCGCCATTCATCAGAGGTGCCAAATGCTCCCTTGCCACGTGGTTTGAGACGACAGATGCTCTCGGTCAGCACCGTTTTCAGTTCGGCAGCACTCTCCAGAACATCTTCGTCTTTGATGCCTCGCGCGTGCAAGCGGATTTTAATAAGTGCAAGACGAGTGAGCGGGCTGCTTGCCAGGCGTGGGAGATCACCCAGGTGTGAAAGCGCGCGCCGGGTGAGCCGCGTAAATTCTGCCTCATCCATCACATCCGGGTCTATTTCCTGCTGGAGTCGTGGCAACACATCAATCACAGTGTGCAAATCGTCTCGCGTTTTCCTGAGCCAGGGAAAAGTGGCGAAAGCAATGGTATCGAGCAGCTTCACAAAAGTGCGCGCGAATACCTGGATAGTGATGGCCGTTGCGAGTGTGCTCAATAAGAGCGCCAGAGCAGGAAATGTCACACCTGTTCCTAAGAACATGATCAATGCCATCTGCCCACCAAAGAGAAAAGCGGTGAGCAAGGCATAGTCAAACGAGCGAAAGAGATCAGGGAGCAGAGCTTCTCCCTGATCGGCAGCATCTTGAGCGGCAATGGTTATTCCCAGTACGAAGAGCATACAGCCGACGACAAGATACGCGGGGGAATATGGGAACGCAGCTAGCGATGTGCCAGTAGCGACAACCAGCACCAGAGCGGTAAGAACCACAGGCGTCCTGTTTGCTGGCATCCTGTACCAGGCGAAGCTCATGGTGGCGAATGAGAGAAAGAGCGATATCATCAGCAGAAACACAGGATATCAAGCGGCAAGAAATCTAGCGGCATAGATAACAGCTCGGTCAAGCTCAGCGCCTCCGGGAAAATCTACCGGCCTGGATCTGTAAAATCACTCTACTTCTTGTTGTTAATTATTATATGCTTGCATGATGACGGACGACAATGAGTGTTCAGATGGATGGCACCGGAGACCTGCGCGGTCGGAGAGCCAGCAATAGCCGACTGGTCTGCTCACTCACTGCTCTTTCTGGGGAGCTTTGAGGGTGAACACGCGCATCCGGCCAATACCGAGGATTGCTCCTGCGCTGCCGATGCTCAAAATACTACCTACACTCCCGATACTGAGAATACTTCCGGTGCTACCGATACTGAGGATACTGCCTGCGCTGCCGATGCTCAGGATACTGCCAGCGCTCAAAAGGCTCCAGATGCTCAAAAAGCTGCCAATACTATTGATGCTGAGAAACGAGGGGATGCTCCAGCGTTTCTTGCTGTCTTCAACGGTTTTGGGGTGTCGCTTTTGCATGCCATAGCGAAAAAACTGTGAAAGACGGTCCATCTCTTTCTCCTCATAATATTTAACTCGCATGGGCGAGGCAGGCTTATCTCGCGTATGCTCCTTCGCCTGGAAATCAGCTAGAGGAGGCGGTACGTGCTTCCTTTCTCATCCAGACTACTGGTTCTGATAAGAGATGTCAAGCTCATCCAGCAGAAAGGGGTCAGTCCCTGAAAAGCTCTACATTCTTCTATATCTAGAATTGATTGGTTCAGTTTTGCTATTGAGTATTTCGCGCAAGGAAAAATAGGTATAATCTCTATTGAAAATCATAGATTCTGTCGAAGAAATATGTTATAGAGTTCCTTGTATACGGGAGGAAGAGCGTGACTCGCAGAGTTTATTCTGAATTGAACAGCAAGAGCAAAGGAGCGTGAGTATGCGAGCCGTTGTTTACAAAGGACCGTTCAAGGTCGCTGTAGAGCAGGTTGCTGATCCCAAGATCCAGCATCCCAATGATGTGATCGTGCGTATTACGTCTTCAGCTATTTGTGGTTCCGATCTGCATATGTATGAAGGTCGGACGGCAGCACAGCCGGGCATTGTGTTTGGACATGAGAACATGGGCATCGTTGAAGAAGTTGGCTCTGGTGTCACGACGCTACATAAAGGCGATCGTGTGGTGATGCCGTTCAACGCAGCCTGTGGGTTCTGTAAGAACTGTGAGCGTGGCTTTACGGGATTCTGCCTGACGGTCAATCCGGGCTTTGCTGGTGGGGCGTATGGCTATGTGGCAATGGGACCATATCCGGGTGGGCAGGCTGAGTATCTGCGTGTCCCCTATGCCGATTTCAATGCGCTCAAGCTGCCACAGGGGACGGAGCATGAAGAGGATTTCGCCTTGCTGGCCGATATCTTTCCTACTGGCTATCATGGAACCGAGCTAGCACAGGTCTCACCCGGCGAATCGGTGGTTGTTTTTGGCGCCGGGCCGGTGGGTGCGATGGCGGCGTACAGCGCGCTTATTCGTGGTGCGGCTGAGGTGTATGTGGTAGATCGTGTGCCTGAGCGCCTGCAAAAAATCAAGGATATCGGGGCTATCCCTATTGATTTCAGCAAGGGTGATCCGGTGGAGCAGATTCGCCAGATGCGTCATGGTGACGGAGTTGATAAAGGGATTGATGCGGTCGGTTATCAGGCCATTGAGCCTGGCAAAGACGCGGAGCAGCCTTCAGCCGTGCTTGAAGCGTTGATTCAGATTGTGAATCCAACCGGCATGCTGGGAATACCCGGTCTCTATGTGCCAAGCGATCCTGGTGGAGTGGACCCGCACGCTAAGAAAGGTCAGTTGCTCATCTCCTTCGGCAAGCTGTTCGAGAAAGGGTTGCGATTGGGGACCGGGCAATGCAATGTGAAACGCTATAACCGTTACCTGCGTGATCTGATCATTGCCGGCAGAGCGAAACCAAGCTTCATCGTCTCCAACCAGGTGCCGCTCAACGACGCGCCTATGGCGTACGAGAAGTTCGACAAGCGTGTTGAAGGGTACACCAAAGTCATCTTGAAACCCTGAATCGCTGCTCTAAAAAAGCAGTGAAAAGCGCAAAACAGAGGAGGCTCTGTGGCAGAGGCGCCGCAGAGCTTTCTAATGACGTGTCGAAAAAAGGAAGTCAGCAACCCTCTCTCGCGCTACTCTTCGGTTAATGGGAGAGCGGGCAGCGGTTTCTCCCAGTGTAGAGAGAGGTTACTTGCACACAGGGGGCAGGGTCTCTCCTGAGGCAGTGGCACTGCCACGAGCGCGATATAGCGCCAGGCGCCATCCAGGTTGCGTTCCCATACAAGTGTACACTCTGGACACAGGCAGCGTTCCCAGTGAAGCATAAGAAGTTATTTTCTCCTTTTTTCTCATCCGGCATCAGGAATAGTATCTTCCGCTTCTGTGAGGAAGGATATCTATCGGGCAGGCTCAATCGGCGAGGCACTTTGTCGTCCCTGATTTGTCTCTAAGCATAATGGTTGAGACTTCGTTTCGTCAACCCCCTGGTGCGAAAAAAGGACCGGCGGTTTTTCTGGTGGCGGCCTTGACATTGTTTGCGCCATGTATTACAATACCAATCCCAGGGGAATGATAACAGTCCTCTGGGTACTATGGCGGATAGCTTCAATAGGTCAGCCGAAAGGAGGCACACCTATGAAGATCTCGGTTCGCCTGTTAGGGATGGTGTTCCAGGTCGATTGAGAGTGCCCGTAAAGGCGGGCATTGGAGCATCAATCACCGGGAAGGTGAGGTCTTTATGGAGGCTCAGCCGAAAGGAGGCCTGAACCTTGATGAAAGTACCGGTTCGTTTAAGAGGGATGGTGTTCCAGATTGATCAGGAGTGCCCGTAGAGACGGGCTTCCTATCACTGGCTTATCCTGAAAACGGAAATCTTCACGGGTACAGCCGAAAGGAGGCAGAACCATGATGAAGATACCGGTCCATGTATTAGGGGTGGTGTTTCAGATCGACCGGGAGTGCCCGTAGAAGCGGGCATCTCATCCCTGAGTTGAGCTTTGCCTCTCATGCTTCATCAGCATAATCAGGATGCGGATGAACGTGGGGAGGTGAAGCCTGTATCATCAAAAAAGATTATACGAGAGTCGGTTAATACTGGTTAACCGGCTCTCATTGTTTTATCTCTTGTTCGAGGAAGAGTCGGGATGCTGTGCAGGCTGCCTGATGACCGTCTTCAGCTTTTCCGGGGCCGCTTTGCGGGGATCGCCGAGGTAGATCTCATGGTGCTTGCCGCTTAACATATAGCCATGATCCTTGATGAAGGCATGCAGCTTCTCGACTTTAATTCCGTACAGCGGTTCGGGCAGACTATCTGCCCGAACCGCTTTGCCTGTCAGAGCTACCCTTTCTCAACCGGGAACTGAATCTCGGTCACGTACGACTCATCGTCCTGCCGCACTGGCACGACGTTGTACAGGTACAACTCGCGATTGGGGCCGGTGATTTTATACCCGTTTGTTTCAATCCATCGTACCAGGGCATCGTATGCCTGGTTGAGAGTGGCATAGGAGCCGCGATGGATGACGCTTGCCATTGTCGCGGCGGGCAGTTCGTAGACCTGCACGCGCTCCGTTGCGGGTACACGATCTTTAAGAAAGATGACTACCTCGGCATCGACATCGCTGGCTTTATAGCCCTCATCGTGCCAGACGGCGGCAGTTAATCCGCCACCTGTCCCTTGCTGTTGCAGGTACGCATATAGTTCGCCGATTAGCCGACCGACATCCTGATAGCGTGGAACAACATCGCGGATCGAGGCAACCAGTTGCGGTTCCACGTGTTTCACAATTACATCGTAGGTTGGCATCGTTTCCTCCATTTCAAGCTGGCTGAGCCGTACCTCTATTCGTGTCAGGCGCTCTTGCTCCTGCGCTACCCGCTGCTGAATCTCCGCCTGTTTCAGGCGGAACATGCCGCGTAGCTGTTCCAGCGATAGTCCATCGTCCAGCACCTGTGCAATCTGCTCCAGGGAGAATCCCAGATCTTTGAGCGCCAGGATGCGGTAGAGTCGGGACAGTTGACTGGCGGAATAGTAGCGATAGCCGGTAGAGCGATCTACGCTCATGGCCTTGAAGAGACCTGTCTCATCATAGAAACGCAGAGTCTTCACCGGTACCCGGCTCAGTTTAGAAAAATCACCGATTGTCAGCATGCTTTAAGCTCCACGCGCCTGTGCCTGACTGTCATATCATTGTAGATCAGGCAGGCCGGGCGTCATTACTTCAGAAGGCCTTCTGACGCTACTATACTGCCTCCAGCAGGTGGAGAGTCAAGGGACAACGAGGAAGTAGTCAGCGGCATCGGGATCAAGAGACCGGTCGGGTTGGTGAAGATCCAGAATGGCAGTAGTACCATTTGTACAGGCGGGTCGCTTATGCTCAACCTGATCTGAGCGGTAGCTGTTATAGTTAATCTGCATGCCTGCTGTGATGAGGGAGATCAGGAAGGAAGCCTGTTCATCATTTGCTCATAGTCTGCTGTTACAGTAAGAACAGAAAAATGGGAGAGCTTCCTTCTCTCATTGTTGAGAAGGAGCATGATTTAGAGAAAGTTAGATTATATATTAAGTGAAAATACAGCAGGAAATCACGACACAAAAAACAGAAAAAGGCAGGAGGCGAGAAGGAAGTGATACTACAACGGTCTGCTGACGTCGCCGTCGAGCGGCGTCTCCTGGGAACGACCGATATGCGGGTAAGCGTTTTAGGTCTGGGAAGTCATGAGATAAGCTGTGCCACTTCTGTCAAAGATGTAAGCTGGTTACTGCACTCGGCTCTGGATGCCGGGATTAATCTGATAGATACAGCAGAGTGTTATGGTAGGAGCGAAGAATTGATCGGGCGGAGCGTCGATCACCGGCGCGGCGATTATTACCTGTTTACCAAGTGTGGGCATGGACATGCGGCGGGCCTGGATCTGCCAGACTGGCATCCCCATTTGTTGATGGTGAGTATCGAGCGCAGTTTGCGGCGCCTGCGTACCGATTATCTGGATGTGGTACAGTTGCATAATTGCCCCAGAGCGATTTTGCGGCGTGGTGAGGTGATCGAAGTGCTGCAACAGGCCCGCCAGGCTGGTAAAGTGCGCTATCTCGGTTACAGCGGTGATCGTGAAGATGCGCTGGCGGCTGTACTCTGTGGTGCTTTTGATACGTTGCAGATCACAGTGAACGTTGCCGATCAAGAAGCGATTGATCGTATTCTTCCCTCTACTCGTGAATCCGGCATAGGAGTAATTGCCAAGCATCCTCTCGCCAATGTCGCCTGGATTGGAGGTTCTGCTGAGAACGACCCGACGCGCCAGATTTACCGGAGGCGCCTCAGAAAACTCAACTATTCCTTCCTCCAGCAGGAGACGCAGCGAGCGGTAGCGCACGCTCTGCGTTTCACGCTCAGTATTCCTGGCGTTGATGTGGTTCTGGTAGGAACAACAAAGCCGCAGCGCATTTACCAGAATCTGGCCTCTGTGGCGGAGGGGCCGCTCTCCGAAGAGCAGTTTGAGTCGATTCGCTCTCGCTGGCAGACTGTTACCAGGTGGCGCAAATGGATACCTGGCAGTCGCTATGGCTGGCGTGCTCGCATATAGGTCCGGTGATGAGCATGCGCTGTGCGTTATGAATGACAGCGCATGCTCGCCGGTTCAGAACATTTTTCCCCCCAGAGGGGCCTCTTTCGTCGGACTGAGCAGAATCACGCCACCGTCTCCATCGGGTACACCTAGTGTCAGAACTTCTGAGCGAAATGGTCCAATCTGCCGGGGCGGAAAATTCACAACCGCAATCACCTGCTTGCCTATCAGTTCTTCTTTCGTGTAGTGTCTGGTAATCTGCGCCGATGATTTTTTGAGACCAATCTCTGGTCCGAAATCTAATAGCAGCCTGTAAGCCGGTTTGCGTGCTTGCGGGAAGTCCTCTACCTGTATAATCTTTCCTACGCGAATATCAACTTTCTCGAAGTCCTCAAAGGTAATCGTGTCCATTCATTCCCTCATCATAGGAAGACGTAATTTTTGTTCCTTATTTTATCATGCCTGACGGATAGTGGAGCTTTAGTAATGGGAATATGATACAATTTGAAAGAATAAGGCTGTGAGCAATACTATGAGGCACTGCAAACTGGTACTTATCGCTTTAAGCCGTATTGTGGTGGCAGGAATCTTCTGGGTAGCGGTGCGATTGTTTTACAGTATCGAGATACGAGGGTCAAGGCATGCAAAGGCCAGATACCCGATCTATTTCGCCATACAACACAAGCGCGACCTTGATCCCATCGTTGAGCTTCCATCGGTGTTATTTCGCTGTGGATGGCAGGCTCTCTGTGGTCGTGTTCACTTCGCGCTAGGAGGAGAAGCATTCTTGCCCGGCTTTCTTGCCCGTATTGTCAGACGTCCACGCTGGTTCGCACGTCTGGTGGGTCTGATCCCGCTGGGGGAGATCTTGCGCGGACTGGGGGCGCAACCACTGGATAATGTCTATATTCGTCCCGCTGAGGTATGGATTCATGAATGGCTGAACCTGCGTGGAAATGCCCCGGCGGTAGAAGTGCTTTCTTTGAACTTTCTCACATTTGTTGCTGTGCAGAGTCACGAAGAGATAAGCAAAGTGCGGATGTTATCGCTGAAGGATCTGCTCGCCTGGCGCTATCGTGATGCGCTGCATCGCTGGCAGAGCGTAGATATTTTTGTTGAGCCGGCGCGGCAGGTTCTGAAGCGTGAGATGCTGCAAAGGATGAAGCGCCAGATTCAGGATCTACTGGCATGGCTGGAGCAAGGAGGGGCGCTGCTGGGCGCACCCGAAGGGCAGCTCTCACCGGATGGCAGGATCAGCCTGGCAGTGGCGGCTATCCACCGTTTGCTACGTGAGTGGCCGGAGAGAACAGCTATCGTTCCAATCAGCATCAGCTATGATTTTATGACCACACGACGGCAGCGTATTTTTGTGAGCCTGGCTGCCCCGCTGTATAAAGATCCGGCAATCTCGATCAAGCAGCTAGAAACGCAGTTGCACGATACATGGCTGCTCCATAGCTGTTTTACCTGTACGCAACTTGCGAGCGGCTTCCTGGTAGAGCAAAGTCGGAGTGTTGAGACGTTGTTCACGGTAGGCGAGCTAGCTGAGTATGTGTGGCGCAGGGCAAGAGAACTGGAGCAGCAGGGACGGTATGTAGATCGACGTTTGCTCTCAGCGCGTAGAGCGCGCAAACTGGCGCAGGGCTTTCTGGACTTTGCACAGACCTGGGGTTTTGTGAGAAAAGAAGGGGAAGCGCTGTGGAGCGCGAGAGCTGACAACCTGGTGATGGAAGTTCCGCCGGGAGAGGTCGGATACCGGATCAACCCGCTGGCCTATGCCTACAACGAGTTGCAGGATATGCTTGGTGGGCAAGGCGAACAGGCCCCGTCGGGCAAAGCTGTACGCAGAGCGCGCCGGTTGCAAGCATGAACCCTGAACGGACGAACGGAAAAAAGGGCTGCTGCACAGTACAACCCTTGAATACGCTGGCATTGTGCGTTACAATGAATGAGAAAGAATGTACTGATCGGTTTGCTAGGGGTGTCCGGTTGAGCCGGGCTGAGATCGCCACCGGTCTGTGGGAAACCCTGAAAACCTGATCTGGGTCATACCAGCGAAGGGAAGCAAAAAATGGACACACTCAAAATTGGCAGGCGCGAATTCCGTTCGCGCCTGATGCTTGGCACCGGCAAGTATCGCTCGTTTGAAGAGATGCGGGCCAGCCTGGAAGCGAGCGGGACCGAGATCGTTACGGTAGCTCTGCGGCGGCTGGATCTCTCCAATCCTCAACAACCTGGTCTGCTTGATTACATCAGTCCTGAACGCTACACGATTCTCCCCAACACAGCCGGCTGCAAAACGGTGCAGGAAGCCGTGCAGACGGCGCGCCTGGCGGCAGCAATGGGACTGCCGCGCTGGGTGAAGCTGGAAGTGATTCCCGATCCCAATTATCTGCTGCCTGATCCCGTTGCCACCTTAGAAGCCACACGCATTCTGATCGAAGAGGGCTTTGATGTGTTGCCTTACATCAATGCCGATCCTGTACTGGCGCTGCGTTTGCAGGATGCCGGCGCGGTCACTGTCATGCCGCTAGGATCGCCAATCGGTTCGGGACAGGGGCTGCTCAATCTACCGCAGATCCAGATCATCATTGAGCAGGCGCGCGTTCCTGTGGTTGTCGATGCCGGTATAGGTGCGCCTTCTGATGCCGCTCTGGCGATGGAACTGGGAGCCTCGGCCTGCCTGGTGAATACTGCGGTCGCGCAGGCTCGGAATCCTGTACTGATGGCGCAGGCGATGAAGCAGGGCATCGAAGCCGGGCGCGCAGCCTTCCTGGCCGGGCGCATTCCGCGCAAACCTTATGCCTCGGCCAGCAGCCCGACCACCGGTATACCGTCTCTGCTATCCAGCTAAATCACAGCGTCACGGGATGAGATCGAATATCTCCGTATTGCAGCGTCCGCAGCTCTGCCTGGTCACAGATCCAGCGGTTGCGCGACTGGAGGCAATCGTCGAGCAGGCGCTGGCAGCGGGTATTACGATGCTCCAGGTGCGCGGGCATCAGCTCGATGCCGCGTACCTGTACGCGCTGACCTGCCGCCTGTGTCCACTCTGCCATCAATACGGCGCGCTCTGCATCGTTAACGACCGCCTGGACGTTGGCATGGCAGTCAAAGCTGACGGCTTCCAGCTAGGCAGGCGGAGCCTTCCTCTGTCCGTTGCTCGTGAGGTCGTCGGGAAAGACTACCTGCTGGGAG
>JADBKA010000142.1 GCA_014896635.1 Ktedonobacteraceae bacterium | reverse complement strand
CCCAGGCCCGCCCGTACGAGTTCGACCACAAAGAGTGGATAGCCCTCGGTCGCGTGATACACCTGCATGAGCGAGGTCGGGTCCAGTTCGTGGTGCGCTACCTGGGCGATCAGATAGGCGGTTTCTGCTGCATCCAGCGGCTGGAGTGCAATTTCTGTTACAGGTAGTGTGCTGTAGAGATGCAGCAGCAGACCACGCAGCGGATGACGGGGCGGTAGTTCTTCCGTGCGGGCGCAGCCGACCACGAGCAAGCGCGCTGTGGGATCGAAACGCAGGAGGAAAAAAAGCCATTCAAGCGTCTCTGGGTCGCACCATTGCAGGTCATCGATCAACAACGCTAATGGACGCTCTGTAGCCAGCAGTGCGCGCGCCAGCGCCTCAAAGAAACGCTGGCGCTGACCGTACTCGGTGACTGGCTCATAGTGCGGGACATCTGACCGTTCTGTCAGCAATTCCGGCAGAAGGCGCGCGATCTCTGAGAGCCACAGTGGGTCGAGCCGTCCGAGATGCGCTCGCAGAGCATCGCTGCGGAGCCAGTCCGTCACAGGAGCGAAAGAGAGCTGGCCGAGAGCGGCATAAGAGCGCGCTTTTGCAGTGACAGCCCCCTGCTGGTTTGCCCAGGCCAGGAAGTCTTCGGCCAGTCGTGATTTGCCAATGCCCGCTTCCCCGGTTACGAGAACGAAGTGGGGTTCTCCTGAAGCCGCGTGAGACCAGGCAGTTTGTAGCTGCTCCGACTCCGGCTGTCGTCCGATCAGGGTCGGGGAAGGAGCGAGCGCCGGCGAGCTGTGGCGTGCCTGAGGAGGTGGCGTTTGCGGGTGCAGGAGGCGCTCGTAGGCTTCGCGCGTCAGAGGATCGGGCTCGACCCCCAGTTCGCGCTGTAAGGTCGCGGCGCAGGTGGGATACACGCGCACTGCGCTGGCGCGGTCGTTATTGAGCGTAAACAGGCGCATCAGGTGGCGGTAACTATCTTCGCGCAAAGGATCACAGCGGAGCAAGCGTTGCGCATAGCGGATGGCAGTCACAATGTCCCCCTGTGCTTCCAGGAGCGAAAGCAGGTGTTCGAGGGCTTGTAAGTGCTGCTGGCGCAGTCGCTCGCGTTCAGGGAGAATCCATTCATCATAGCAACCGGGCAGCAGTTCTCCTCGATACAGGCTATCTGCCCGCTCCAGAGTGGCTTGCAACCTAGACCGGTCCTGCTGTTGTACTGCCTGGTCCGCGAGGTCGAGTGCCTGTTCAAACTCAGCGACATCGAGGTATAGCAGTCTGTCGATGCGCCAGTGCAGCGTGTTTGTCTCAATACAGAGAAAGTGCGAAACTGCTGGAAATACCTGGCGTAATTGATGCAGCAACTGACGCAGATTATTACGAGCCTGAGCTTCGGTCGTATCGGGCCAGAAGAGAAAAGCAAGATGCTGGCGTTGCTGAGGGATGCCACGATGCAACACCAGGTAGGCGAGCAAGGATTGCAGGCGTGTGGCAGTTACGCTCGTAATTTGCTGCTCTTCGTAAAAAATACTAAAATCACCGAATAAATGAATATGTAGAGATGATTCTATCATACCCTCTCTTTTCCCCACTGCCTCTTGTTTATGTTTGTGCTTACATTGTTTCTCTCTTACTATATATTAATATATTGCTTAGGAGATTGAAACCGGCGGACGGGGAGGATTCTTTCCCTATAGCAAGCAGGATATCTGATACCCTCACTTATGGCATGCGTAATACTACTCATTTTATGGACTGGGGAGAGGCATATTTTTGTTGTATGGATTTATCTGGATTGCTTTCTTCCTGGAAATTGATGAAGAAAAATGACCGGTTCATCAAGATGAGAGGCCACCTTGTCCTGAATGGAGTTGTGAGCTAATTGTGAGAACTCGCGCCGCTTTTTGATGTGGATGTGAGATGAATAGCATATAGTCGTAGCATAAAGAGGAATGGGTGGGGATGAGGGACAGGAGCATGGCCCGTGTTGTAGACAGGAGTTAGCTGTAGCTGCAAGGAGAGTGGCGGGTTGAATGGATAGAACCGCGTCAGGTCACAAGAGATAGCGCTTTGTGTTTCGCAGACGGGCCTTGCATCTTTTTTCGGAGAGGAGAAGAAACATGTTTAAGCGTATTCTTGTGCCGCTTGATGGGTCACATAGATCCGAACGCGCCCTTTCTCTGGCGGCGCGCATAGCGCGGGCCACACACGGTTCCCTCTTACTGCTACGAGTAATCGAGCCAGAGAGTACACAGCCAACTCTGCCTGTTTCGGATCTGCATGATGCCTATGCTTACCTGCATAAGCAGCGAGAACAATTGCCACCAGAGGTGGACGTTCAGTGTATTGCTGTGACAGGTGAAGTTGTTCCCTCTATTCTCTCCCAGGCGAAGGAGCATGCCGTTGATCTGATCGTCCTCTGTAGCCGGGGGCAGACGGGGATCAAAGGTCTAGTGCTCAGGAGTGTCACACAGGTGCTGGCTGCTCAAGGGACAGTGCCATTGCTCATCCTGCGCGAGGAGAGTCCTGTACCCCAGAGTCCCTATCCCGATCCCGCTCGCCCGTTACATACGATAGAAGCCCTGGTTGCCCTGGATGGTTCGGCACAGGCGGCGCGGGCGGTGATTCCCGCCGTTTACCTGGTAGCCGCACTTGCCGCCCCGGTGCGAGGGGTTGTGCATCTGCTTGAGATATTACCGAAAGCCACCGTCGGTGAGTCTGGTGAGGTGGTGCGCGATGAAGCAGGCCGGCAGAAGGTGGAGCAGGCCAGGCACTATCTCCAGCAAAAGGTAAGCAAGCTGAATCACGGCCTGGGAGCAAAGCTGAGTGTTGAAGTGGTAGGATCACTGATTGAGGAGAATGATGTGCGAGCAGGCATTGTGCGAGCGGCAGAGCAGGGCATCTATCTGCTACTGGGAGGCAGCGAGTTCATTGTGATGGTAACGCACCGGCGCGAAAGCGTCGGCGCCTGGGTCAGCGAGAGCGTCACCGAGTATGTGATGGAAAAAACCAGCCTGCCGCTGCTGATTGTGCCTGAGAAGCATATCCCCCAGGTGTAATAAAAAAAAGGAGTGATTGGTGAGGAGATTTATGGAAGTGATCCCGTTTCGCTGCTGTTTTGCTAGAAAAATCCGGGATACTGTATGAGAAAAGGGCAGGCGGCAGGGCTGCAAGAGCAGGGAGCCGATGCTATCCCGGTGAGGGAGTTATGGTGATCGTGGAAGGACAAAACTACATCCTACAGGAAGAGAGGGGAATACAGGCGCTTCTTCTTGACCTGGCTCGCCTGGCTCAGCAGCAGGTTATGGCCGACGCATCAAATACGCCGGCCCAGACCCTGCTGGAGAAAGTATTGGCGCTGTGCCTGGCTCAGTACGGCGCGCTGTTCCTTTTATTCGAGAGACCTTCTAATGATGGTGGGGAGCATGATAGTGGGGAGCATGAGCAGCAAGCAGAGATGAAGCTGCAATGGCATCTATTAGCCCATAACTCGATGAGCGATGAGTCTTTAGCGCAACTGCAAACAGCACTGGCGCACGAGCAAGGCTCTGATCATATGCAACCGAAGGATCTGCTGCTCTGGCAATGCTCGCTGGTCCTGCCGTCTACCCTGCAATATGGTGGGAGAGAGAGAACCCGCTCAGGAGCAGCAGTGGCTGCGACATCGGCACGGGCGCTGTTTTTCATTGGCTGGCAAGCAAAGGCCCCGGCGGATGGGCAGGCCAGTATCGACGTGCTCAAAACACGCGGAGTAACGCTGCTCTCACTGGTTGCCGATAGTATACGCTCTGTTCTGGTCAATTTTCTGTTAACCGTCCGCGTGGCCGAGTTAGATGCCGAACTAAAAGCGCGCTCGATGCGCGAAGTGAAACTGCTGAGGGCAGAACTGCTGGCAACCGTCAGCCATGAACTGCGTACACCCCTGGCAGCGATCAAAGGATATGCTGCCACATTGCTGCGCCATGAACGGCGCATTTCCCGTGAGGAGCGGCGGGAGTTCTTGCATGTCATCGCCGAGGCCAGTGATCGCCTGGAAGAAGTAATCAACCGGCTACTGGAGATGTCACAACTGGAAACGGAAGGGCTGACCTTACGACTTTTTCCGGTGAATCTCATTTACCTGGTTCATGAAGCCATAACGGCAGCCAGGGCGCGCTACGAGGGAGAGAGAAGCAAAAGGCTGGATACTGCGATAGAAGAAAGGAAGCAAGGGGATATTACCTTTCAAGTACAGGTTGAGAATGAGGATCGCAGGTTGCCCTATCAAGAACCGATAGTGCGGGCTGATCGCCTGCGTTTGCGAGAGGTACTCGATCACTTGCTGGAAAATGCGGTACAATACTCTCCGTCGGGAGGCTTAATCAAAGTGGGGATACGCACCTGTACCGTAGAAGAACTTGATCAGCAGTGGCCTGATAGGCCGCAGAAGGAATGGGCGCGCTATCCACACGATCAGATGCTGGTAGAGCTGTGGGTGCGCGATCAGGGCATAGGCATTCCTATGCAGCATCAGCACCATGTTTTTGAACGGTTTTATCGCGTGAATACGCATTTAACGAGGTCGGTCAATGGCCTGGGACTGGGGTTGACGCTCTGCAAGTGGATTGTTGAACTACATGGTGGAGTGATCTGGCTGGAGAGTGAGGAAGGCCGCGGCAGCACGTTCCATGTCCTTCTGCCGCGTTCCGGCCCGCAGGTCTTCGCTTTGCAACAGGGGTACGTACAGACAGGAGATGATGAATAGATGCCGGTAAAAAAGACAGTGATTCTGGTGGCTGACGATGATCCACAACTGCTGCGCCTGGTGGCGCGCAACTTGCAGTTTGAAGACTATGAAGTGATGACGGCCAGTGATGGGCAGCAGGCGCTAGAATTAATCGAGGGGCGTTCCCCTGACCTGGTACTGCTAGATGTCATGATGCCGCGTATGGACGGTTTTACCGTCTGCCAGCGGGTACGCGAATTTTCCCAGGTCCCCATTATCATTATTACGGCGCGCGGGCAGGATCAGGAGAAAGTGCGGGGTCTGGACCTGGGGGCCGACGATTATCTGACCAAGCCGTTCAGTGTGGAAGAATTGCTGGCGCGTGTACGGGCTGTACTGCGTCGCACACAATACACGGCGCAGGAGCCGGGGACAAGCCGGCAGACGACACTGACGGTGGGCGAACTGACGATTGACTTTGCGCAGCGACTGGTGACGCGCGCAGGTCACGAAATACCGCTGACTCCTATCGAATACCGTATCCTCGCTTATCTGGCACAAAACGTCGGTAAAGTAGTCACTCAAGATTTGCTGCTGGAGCATGTCTGGGGTGCAGAATATATCGGAGAGAGCCATATGTTGCAGGTCAATGTGAATCGCCTACGCCGCAAACTGGAGCCTGATCCCGCTCATCCGCGCTATTTACTGACAAAAGTGGGCATCGGCTACCTGCTGAGCAATGGCTCTTCCCCGGCTTAAATCTCGCGCTTGTGAGGAGACGACCAGGAGGAGATCCCTCGTTCTCTCTGAGAGCAGGAAGGTCAGACTGGC
Organism: Ktedonobacteraceae bacterium; assembly: GCA_014896635.1. Next base: position 6,176 of record JADBKA010000142.1, on the reverse strand, counting down.
CTTCCTGCTCTCAGTGCGCTCTCTCATTAGAGCAGCCCGATCCACGACTGTGGATCGTCTCCTGCGCCAGTCGAATCCTGGCCTGTTGTTGTGGTTTCTGGCTCTCTGGCTGGTTTCTCTCGTGTCTTATGCGCGCGGATGATCAGCAAGGGCAGCTTTGTGGCATCAAGGATGCGTTCGGTAACGCTGCCCATCACCCACCGTGTGACGCCACCCCGGCCATGCGTGGTGATGGCGATAAGATCACAGCCTTTGAAGCCTTCTATCTCTTCCATGCCCTTCCCTTGCTCGGCCAGTTCAACCAGCGCCTGCGCAACGTCGATATGCAGCGTCACGGAGCTGGTAATGGTCAATTGCTTGCCCGGCTCGCTGGCGCGGAGCCGCTGCTCAATGTTGACCAGGTACTCCTGGGCCAACTGGATGGCAAGCTCCTGATCCTCGTTCTCATAGGGGATCACGCAGGCCAGGTGGAGTGCGCCTGCCTCCGGGGCGGAAAGCACCTGTGCCAGCCGGGCTGCCGGTATCAGCGATTCTTCTGCGCGTTCAGAACCGTCCAGTGGCACCAGGATACGCACCGGACCTGTTTTGCTCATGAAGGGCGCGGTGATGTTGTGCGGATCGGGTCGCAGGACCAGCACGGGAACGTCACTATGCCGTGCTACTTTCACCGAGACGCTCCCCAGCATCCAGCGGCGGAAGCCCGTTTCGCCGTGGCTGCACATGACAATCAACGACGCTTGCTCTCTGGCAGTCGCTGAGAGGATAGTGTCAGCCGGGTCGCCATCCAGGACGGCTATGCTCACATCGATCCCTTGTAAGGTCTCGGAAGAGGTCAGGCCCTGAAGATAGTTCGTTGCCCTGACACGTTCCTGCTCCAGCAGGTCGGAGAGGTCTGCCACCGGCTCAACGGGATACCAGGCATACTGGTGCAGTGGTGGGACAATACGCAACAGGAGCAGCGAACTGCTGCCTGCACGCGCCAGCCGCGCGGCGACGGGTAGCGCCTGCTCGGCAAGAGATGAACCATCTAGTGGAACAACAATTTTCTGGAACATAGGATGAACTCCTTCTCTCTCTGAAGAGAACTTCTGTATATCAGAACTGTGCTGCTAATTTTTTTCTCATCCCAAGCGTATCGTGCTTTCCACACAAAACAATCACAATGATGTTTGTCTGCCTCACAGCAAGATCACAGCATGTCTCTTTTCCTCGACCTGGAGTTTGAAAATTTCGCAAAAACAGCCTGGCCCGCCAGAAAATCCCTACAGACCCAGGCAGCAGGCGATCTGTGAGAGAGGACAGTAAGATGCCTGGCGCAGGTAACGTTCCAGATCGTCGATGGTGTCGATATCCAGGGCAAGTCCTGTACTGCTGTAGAGCGTGTAGAGCAGGTGCCTTCGTCGCGCTTCCTGTTTGAAGCGTTGCAGGCTGCCGGGGCCGAAGACGTAAGGCAGGGCCAGAGGGGGGTGTACGAGCAGCGCGTTGGTGCCGGTGCCTTCCTGAGAAGGCGCGAGTACGACATCATAAGAGCGGGAGCGTTCCAGTAATGCGTGTACATCCTGAACCTGGAGCAGCGGCAGATCAGCCGAGATTGTGAGCAGGCCACCGGTTTCACCAGCCAACTCTTCGCGTGCGGCGGCGGTCAGAGCCGGATTGTGGCCGGCGGCGTTTTCTCGCCGGGCGGTTGCTCCCCAGCGCTCTACCTGTTCCAGCACGTGCGCGTCTGGACTGACAACGGTAACCTGTTCAATGCCATCGCTGGCACGGAGCGTGGCGATGACGTGATGCAGCATGTCAAGCATAAGGCTGGCGCGCTGCTGTGCGGTCAGGTAGTCGGCGAGCCGGCTCTTGGCCTGATCAAGGTTTTTTACCGGGATAATGGCATTGTATTTCATGGAAATCTACGATTTTTCTGAGCTAATAAGCTAATCCTGCCGCTTGCAATACAGTACGAGCAATAGCGGTTTTAGCAGAGAGATCGCGCATGATCGTGTCGATGACGACGGTGGGGATGCCCAGATCCTCGATCTGTTCGGCGAGAGCGGCATCTCGCTCATCAATGACCATGACGTCTAGAAAATCGCGGTAGCAGCGTGCCACCCCGACAGCCGAAACTTCCATGCCCATGCCACGCATCAGTTTGTCAGCGGGACCCTTGATCGGCATGCCGCCGACAATTGGACTGACGGCCACCACCATGCCCTGTGCCTCGTGCAGCGCGTCGTGGATGCCGGGTACTGCCAGGATACTGCCGATGCTGACAACCGGGTTGCTTGGTGCGATCAGAATGGCATCGGCATCTCTGATTGCGTCGAGCACGCCGGGAGCTGGCCGGGCCTCACTGGCGCCGACGAATACGACATCCCGTACTTCATCGGTGCAGTGCCGTTTGACCATATATTCTTCAAAGTGGATCAGACCGGCAGGCGTCTGGATGTGTGTCTCGATGGACTGATCGCTCATGGGCAGGATGCGCAGTCTCAGGCCGAATCTCCTGCACAGTTCGCTGGTGATCTCGCTCAGCGTTTTCCCCTGGCGCAGCAGGTTGGTACGGTGGATATGTGTTGCCAGATCGCGGTCCCCAAGCAGAAACCAGTCCTCGTTGCCATAAAAAGTAAGCTGCTGCATCGTGTGGTAGGTATCGTCGCGGATGCCCCAGCCATTTTTTTCATCGACGATCCCTGCGAGTGTGTAGATCACGATGTCGATGTCTGGTGAGACGTGCAGTCCGTAAAATTCGCGGTCGTCCCCGGTATTGGCGATCACAGTAAGCTCTTCCTGTGGTACAAGCTGTACCACGCCTTGCAGGAAGCGAGCGCCGCCAACTCCGCCGGCAAGCACTACGATCATGATGCTTTTCCCCCAGTAAATGCTAGCACTGTTTATCTGAGCATGTTGCCCGGTACTGTCCTTCCAGGCTTCACAGGAGAAATCGGGTCGCGGAAAGCCGGGAATGGACAGGATCAATCGTAGCGGACGATCAGCCTGTCGAGCGGCAACCGTGCGCGCCGTTTAGGATCGGCGGCTGCATAGCCCACAGTGATCAGAGCGTGAGGAATGAGCCGTTGATCCAGTTCAAGCGCCTCGCACACAATTTCCGGGCAGAAGAGTGGCGCGCACATCCAACCGCCGTCCAGGCCCAGATCGTAGGCCATGAGCAGCATATTCTGCACGGCTGCTCCCAGGCTCTGAATCGCCATGATCGTCTCGTCCTGCTGGCGCCTGGCATCCGGGTAGCGGTCCATATCTTCCAGGTACAGGCAGGCAATGATAATGGCCGGAGCGTTGATGATGCGCTGGCGAGATTTTTCCAGGCGCAGGGAGACGATGGATTCGTCCTGTCCGTCCATGCGTAAGTTGGCGCGCCAGGATTCGCCCATGCGCTCAGCGAGCAGAGCCTTAAGTTGAGGGCGTGTAAGGACAACGAAGCGCCAGGGCTGCCTGCCGTGAGGTGAAGGCGCCCAGCGAGCAGCTTCCAGTATTTGCTCTATCTGTTCGCGGCTCACCGGACGATCCTGGTACTGGCGAACGCTGCGCCGGCCACGCAACAGGGCTGCAAGGTCGTGCTCTCGTGCTGGAACGACGTGCTGCCGATTCTGTGTAGAAATTGTCACGATAGTGTACCTGTCTGATGCTTGCTTTTTAACGGAACAAATCGGTTGCGCTGTCGCGCATCAGGGTTTGGATGCTGCCCGGTGCCGGTATAAAGCGGTAACCGCGAATGAGAGCCACAGGCACGCGCTCGATCTTGCCCATAACCAGCTCGGCAGCCGCTGCCAGTTCGTCAGCGACGGCGATCACGCTGGAGCGCAGTTCATAGCCGTAGTTGTCGTGCTGGCCACGATAATCGGCCAGGGCTTCCATACCGGCGATCCCGATAGCCATGTTGACCTGTCCATTGCGCCAGGGACGGCCCCAGGTATCGGAGATAATGACGGCGAAGTTCGCTTCTTCTGGCAATCCTGCCAGTTCTTGCAGGCGTGCGCGCAGCCGTTGCGCCGAGAGGTCAGGATTATCAGGTAGCAGTGTCAGGCGGTGGGCGCCGTTGACGTTTGACTCATCAACGCCGGCATTGGCGCAGATGAAGCCGTGCCACGTCTCACTGATGATGACGCCGTGACTCATGCGCACGATGCGCCTGCTCTCGCGCAAGACGACTTCTACATGCCGGGCATCTTTGTTCCATTGTTCGGCAATGCTACGTGCATACACGGATGGCTCGACCTCGTTAAGGTCGATGATACAGCCCTCCGCTTTAGAGATGATCTTCTGCGTTACAACGAGTATATCACCGGGCAGGAGTGCCAGGTTTTGCTGCTGCAATGCCTCATAGATATGTTTGCCCAGGTCGATGCCCTGGGCAATATCTCCGATGCCTGTGACTGGCATGATGTGTAGTTCTGTGCTCATTTCCCCACCCCTTCTTTTCTTTGCTATTATATGCTCTCGCCAGCAAGGCAATCAAGGGCTTTTCGGTTTTCCTTCCTCTTCCCTCTGTCTCTCCAAAGGAGAAAAAGAGATTTTCGGGAGAACACTCCCCATCTCCAGCCAGGGGACTGGTCGTGCTCTGCGGGCCGGTCTCCTGGTCCCTACTATCCCTTCTGGCCTATAGATTTTGCAATATCGCATATTAGTGGTAATGTTATCTGTGTTGAAAAGCATACTGAAGCTCAAACGCATTTTTACATTGGCATCAGGTTCTTTGCTTTAGAGAAATGTGGAAGGGGATACTACTATGGTTTCATTGTCCAGGGCGATCTTCGGTGCTATGGTAGGAATGGGTATACTGATCATCTTTTTTGTCCTGTTTCACCTCGGTGGGTCGTTGTGGCAGTTCTCACCGCTCATCAGTGCGATAGTGAGTGGTGTTCTGGTTCTCTACTCCGCTCTGACGGTCCCTGCTGAGAACGAGAATGTCGAATCCTGGTTGGGCCGTGAGCGCCTGGGCTGGATTCTGATTGGCTGTGGGCTGCTGGCGTGGGGATGTGGAGAGAGTATCTGGCGCTATTACACTTCGATCAATCTGAGTCCATTTCCTTCGCTGGCGGACATCGGTTACGCGAGTTTGCCGCCACTCGTCTTCACCGGCCTGTTGATCCTGCCCTCTTCTGGCAACGGTTTGCGCCGCGTCTTGATGCTGCTTGACAGCCTGATCGTGATGGGGTCCATGCTTTCTATTGGCTGGTATCTCTTACTTGGCGACCTGGCGTTTTCTTCAAGTCAGGACATGCTGGCGAAATTCCTGGGCATCTACTATCCGACATTCGATATCGCGTTGTTGAGTTGCGTTGTGCTGCTGCTCTTCAGGAGCCAGGGATCGCTTTACCAGGCCCTGGCCCGGCGGGTCGCTCTGATCATGGTAGGAGCTGGCCTGTGCCTCTTTGCTGGATCAGATTTCCTCTTTAATCTGCAACAGAGCGCGGGTGTCTACGCCGATGGTACCTGGATTGATCTCGGCTGGCCGCTCGGCATGCTGGTCATTGGCCTGGCAGCCCACTGTCGTCGTTATCTGCCTTCGACCCCTCAGGATATGATCGAGCATCGCCTGCGGCATAAAGAGGTTCCTCTCACTTTCGGTATAGCGCAGATGGCGACCTATACCATGCTGGCAATCCTGCTGATGGTGATGGCTGTGAATGTCTTCTCTTCCGATGCTACTCAGGTTGCCATTCGCCCGCTGCTGGTAGTAGCAACGGTGTGCGTGGTTGGCCTGGTGGTGGTACGCCATCTCATTACGGTACATGACAACGAGAATCTGACCAGGCGGCAGAAACATGCCCTTGAACGCCTGGAGTCTGCTAATATGCGTATTGAAGAGCAGGCGCGCATGATCTCCGAGCGTAACGCGGAATTGGAACAGGGCATCCTGCATCTCAAAGACGTGCAGGCGCAGTTGGCAAACGGCAATTTACGTGCGCGGGCGCGATTGACTGCCGGAGAACTCCTGCCGCTGGCTGTGAGCTTAAATTTAATGGCAGAGCGCCTGATGCACTTTGAACAGGCCCATTCACATGCTCAACGTCTCAATGCAGCGCTGCGTGAGGTGACAACTTCGATAGAGCTCTATCGTAAGGGGGAAACTTTTCGTTACCCGGCCTCATGCAAAGCCTATCCAGAACTCAACCGCTTACTTCGTGTCCTCGGTTTCAAAGAAAAAAATGGGGCGAGTGGAGCGA
>JADBKA010000141.1 GCA_014896635.1 Ktedonobacteraceae bacterium | reverse complement strand
TTAGCAAAAATAAAGAGGGCCAGAGGACAAAGCCTTCTGGCCCCCATGCTTACGATTATCATTTAACCGGATCTAATCTCAGCGATCTTTCCCCTCCACTCCGCTGCCAGATCAGGTTAGCCTGCCAGTTCAGCGCGGCGCACCTGAAGCAGTGCGAGTCGCTCTTTCTGGGCCGCCAGTTTCTCGTGCTCCTTCTCAACCACCTCCGGCTTCGCCTTGTTGACGAAGTTCTGGTTCGCCAGTTTCCCCTGCAAACGCGCCAGCTCCTGCTGCGCCTGCTCGATGTCCCTGTCGAGCCGCGCGAGTTCCTTCTCAATGTCGATCATGCCGGCCAGCGGCAGGTAGACCTCGACGGTGCCAGCGAGCAGGCCCATCGCCTGCTCAGGCTTTTGCTCAAGCGTCACATGCAGTTGGGGCCGTTCGGTACGCGCCAGGAACTCGATCAGCGGCGCCTGCTGCTCGAATATTGCCGTGTCCTTGCCGGCCACGAGGATCACCGGGATACGGCGCGCCGCTTCGACGTTCACCTGGTTGCGCGCGTCACGAATGCGCGTGATGACTTCCTGCACCAGGCCGAACTGCTGGTCAGCCTCATTGTCAAGCAGGCGCGCGTCGAACTGCGGCCAGGAAGCCACGATCAGCGCCGGAGCGGGCCAGCGAGCTGTATTCTGCTCACAGATGCGATAGAGATGCTGCCAGACCTCTTCGGTGACGAACGGCATGAACGGGTGCAGCAATCGCATGCTCTGATCGAGCACTGCGCGTAAAATGGCGGCAGTTGTGTGGCGGGCCTCCTCATCACCCTGCATCTGCACTTTGGCAATTTCGACGTACCAGTCGCAGTAGTCGGACCAGAAGAAGTCATGGATCTGGCGACCGGCCTCGCCGAGCTGGAAATCGTTAAGCAGGCGCGTCACGCTCAGCGCCAGGCGCTCAAAGCGGCTGAGTATCCAGCGGTCGGCCAGCGTGCGCGGCTGCAAGGAACTGACGTCCGGCACGCCATCACTGATTTCCGCCGTCGCCATCAGCACAAAGCGTGAGGCATTCCAGATTTTGTTGGCGAAGTTGCGGTTGCCGATGATGCGCTCCTCGATCAGCTTCATATCGTTGCCGGGAGTGCTACTGGTTGCCAGTGTGAAGCGCAGCGCATCGGTGCCATATTTGTCCATCACTTCGAGCGGATCGACCACGTTATTTTTCGATTTGCTCATCTTTTCGCCTTTTGCATCGCGCACCAGGCCGTGCAAGTAGATGACCTCGAACGGGATCGTCCCCATAAAGTGAATACCTGACATCACCATGCGCGCCACCCAGAAGAAGATGATATCGTAGCCTGTCTCCATCACCGTCGTCGGATAGTAGCGGCGCAGATCAGGCGTATCGTCAGGCCAGCCAAGCGTGCTGAAGGGCCAGAGCCACGAGCTGAACCAGGTATCCAGCACATCCTCATCCTGCTGCAACGTCGTACTGCCGCATTTCGGACATGTCGTCACATCTTCACGGCTCACGATCATCTCGCCGCACTCGCAGTACCACACGGGAATGCGGTGTCCCCACCAGAGCTGGCGCGAGATGCACCAGTCGTGGATGTTCTCCAGCCAGTCGGTATAGATCTTGTTGAACCGCTCAGGCACAATCCTGATCAGGCCATATTTGACTGCGTTCAGGGCCGGCGTTGCCAGTGAAGTCATTTTCACAAACCACTGTTTCGAGATCAGCGGTTCCACCACCGTATCGCAACGCTGGCAATGGCCGAGCGGCACCGTATACGGCTCGATCTTCACCACCAGGCCCAGTTTTTCCAGATCGGCCACCAGATTTTTGCGCGCCTCGTAGCGGTCCTGTCCGGCGTAGGGGCCGGCCTCTTCGGTCATGTTCGCATCGAAGCCGATCACCTGCACGCGCGGCAGGTCGTGGCGCTGGCCGATCTCGAAGTCCACCGGATCGTGCGCCGGCGTCACCTTCACAGCGCCGGTACCGAAGGCAGGATCGACGGCATCGTCGGCGATAATGGGGATCTCGCGTCCGATGACCGGCAGAATCGCCATGCGTCCCACAAGGTCTTTATAGCGGGCATCATCAGGATTGACCGCCACAGCCGTATCGCCCAGGATTGTCTCAGGCCGCGTCGTCGCCACGCTAATATATTCAGGACCGGCCTGACCTTCCTGGCCCTCCACCGGTTTGAGCGGGTAGCGCACATAGGTCAGCGAACCCGGTGTATCAACGTGGTTCACTTCCAGATCGGAGAGCGCGCTCATGCAGCGCGGACACCAGTTGATGATGCGCTCGCCGCGATAGATCAGTCCCTCTTCGTAGAGGCGCACAAAGACCTCGCGCACGGCCTTCGACAGTCCTTCATCCAGCGTGAATCGCTCGCGCGACCAGTCACAAGAAGCGCCCAGGCGGCGGTGCTGATCCTGGATGCGACGCTTGTACTGACGCACCCACTGCCAGACACGCTCGATGAACGCCTCACGTCCGATCTCGTGGCGGTCAGTTCCTTCTTGCGCCAGTGCGCGCTCCACCACATTCTGCGTGGCGATGCCGGCGTGGTCCTCGCCCGGCACCCACAGCGTTTCATCGCCGCGCATGCGATGATAGCGGATCAGAATGTCCTCGATAGTAGCGGTGATGGCATGGCCCAGGTGCAGCGCGCCCGTCACATTGGGCGGCGGCATGCTAATCACGAACGGCCTGCGCCCAGGATTGGGACGCGGCTTGAAGTAGCCGCCCTCTTCCCAGAAGCGATACCACCTGGTCTCTACTGCTTGCGGCTCATATGCTTTAGGTAATGATGTGATAGAGAATTCCTGTGCTGTCTGCGATAGCTTTTTTTGTGTTTTTTCCTGTTCGATCATAGTTCCTCCTGACCAGGGGTTAAAAGAGGTGCAGCCCGTCACACGCAACAGGGTCAACAATAAAAAAACCCTTCTCGTCAAGGACGAGAAAGGGAGAACTCGTGGTACCACCTTGTTTCGATCTCTACGCTGCTCCTCTCAACACTCCTCACTTCGTGAGGGAAAAAGGGATTCTGGGGACACCCACCCGGCGATGCGGGGACCCGGCAGATCCAGCCAGGGATGCGCAGTGATCCTCATTCTGTGCGATAACGAGCACAACGTGGAGCCTGTCTCTCGCTGAGAGGTCGGCGTCCAGACTCACAGGCGACCTTCGGTGCGTCCGTACCGGGGAAGACTTGCAGCCGGTGATCTTCCCTCTCTTGCGGCTCGCGCGCCTACTCCTCCTGCTCTCCGTCTCTCATAATTCATAAAGTTGTCTTTCCTGTAGTTTAACGAGAGATTTGAGATTTGTCAAGTGGTGTGGTGAAGCTCAAAGATTCAGGTCGGCTGTGGCTGGCGGATCTCTCCTCTCTTGCCTGGCAGTATGTTTTAAGAAAAGAGGCAAATCGCCTCATCTCGGCCTGACATCGTGCCAGCGTCTCTTCTTTTCCCTCTCCCTGGCCGCTCTCGACGACCGCAATGAGCCGGTAGAATGTGGCCCCAGTATAGTCAATCATGAGGCGAGCGGATGGCGGAGTGGGAGTGCCGTAGAAAGCTGCCAGGAGAGAAGCCAACCTGAGAGCTTCTGCCGGTCGGTGGGGACATGCGGCCATCGCTTCGTGCAGTCGGTCAGAGGCGTGATAGGCGTCGAGTTCACAGTTGCTTGAGATATCCTGACATGCTTGCCACTCTGCTGCATAGCAAGGGCAGAGGGGCCGCTCAAACATGACCCAGGGATAGCCGAAGCCATGATCCAGGTGTCCCTCGCACGATTGGATAGTTCTGATTCCTAACAGATTCAGCCCGGCAACAACGGGAATCATCAGAGGATCTATCCCATTCCCTTGCCGATCTCCCCATTGTCGGACTTCTGCTTCAGCCTCTTCAAAAGTGGCCTCCGCCCAATCAAACCTCAAATGCTCTGCAAATGGCTGCATACAAACCTGCTTTTCTGGTGATAATATAGTATACATATCAACAGGTTTGAGGAGCAATACATGGCTAGAACACCCACGACCTGGGAGCACGCGATTGTGATTGGCGCCGGCATGGCAGGATTGCTGGCTGCGCGTGTACTCATTGAGCATTTTGAGCAGGTGACGCTGATCGAACGCGATCACTTTCCCGCCGGACCGGAGTTTCGACCCGGTGTGCCACAGGGCCGCCATCCACACGTGATGTTGCTGCGTGGCCAGCAGATTTTAGAGCAGCTCTTCCCCGGCATCACTGCGAAACTACTGGCGCATGGCGCCGTCCAGTGTGACTTTCTCAACGACGTGCTCTTTGTCTATCCGAGCGGCAGAGGCATTCGTTTTCCATCAAATCAAAAAGGCTGGACCTGCACCCGTTCTCTAGTAGAATGGCAGGTGCGACAGGAACTGCAAAGCTTTATGGCGATTCGTATGGTTGAAGGACACGAGGTTGTGGGACTGCTCACCAGCAGCGATAAGCGTCGCGTGACCGGCGTGCGTGTGCGTGAGCGCAAGCAGACTATCGAGGAGCCGGTAGATATGACCGCCGACTTCATCGTCGATGCCTCTGGCCGCTCCTCGCATACTCCGCAGTGGCTGCAAAACCTGGGCTATCCCGCTCCCGCTGAAACCATCCTCGACACCGGACTGGAATACGCCTCGCGGTTCTACACTCCTCCGGCGCCTGACCGGCTCCCCGACTGGAAAGGCTGCACCATCCAGGGCAAGCCCGATAATCTGCGCGGCGGCGTCGTCTGGCCGGTCGAAGGGGGACGCTGGCTGGTATTACTGGCCGGCATCGGCAACATCAAAGCGCCGACGAAAGAAGAACAATTCCTCCCGTTCGCGCAGCAAATGTACGATCCGGCGATCTACGAAGCAATCAAAGATGCAGAGCCAATCTCGCCAATTTATGGCTATCGCCAGACCGCTAACCGCCTGCTCCACTACGAACGCCTGCCCGATGGCTTCGTCACGCTTGGCGACTCCTTCTGCGCCTTCAATCCCATCTATGGTCAGGGCATGGCCGTCGCCGCAATGGGCGCTCTGACGCTGGACAGGATACTGCGTGACTACCACCGCCAGGGATTGTACGGGACCGGCCTGCCACTGGCGTTCCAGCGCCGCCTGGAGCGCACGAACGCACTCCCCTGGCAAGTGGCCTCTTCATCTGATTATAGCCTGCTCGGCAAAAAGATGGAAAATAGCGGGTGGATGGCTCGCTACTTTGAGGATGTCGTGACGCAACTCGTCCCTACTGATAAACTGGCGCGCAAAGCCTTCTTTGACGTCGTAAATCTGACCGGCTCTCCCGCCTTGCTCTTTCATCCTCTGATCGTGCTACAACTGCTGCGCAGGCGCATGAGACAAAGGCCCGCACAGGCAGAGGTAGCATAAACGTGGTACAATAGGCGGCATAGAGCAATCTGCACACTGGTGAAGGGAAGGGAGATGCCGCCGATGTCAACGCAAGAATTTACCAACCAGCAAGAAGAAGGGAAAGTTCTGCTCGAACTGATCGGGCCGGTCGCTACCCTCACTATCTCGCGTCCCGCTGCGCTTAACGCGCTCACCTGGACGATGTACCAGCAACTGGAATCCCACCTGGATTACCTGGTACACAACGATACTATCCGTGCCGTTATCATGCGCGGCGCGGGCAAGGCATTCGCGGCAGGCACCGATATTGCCCAGTTTCAGGGATTCACTGTAGCGGAAGGGCTGCGCTACGAAAGAAAGATGGAAGCAATCTTCGAGAAGGTTGAGGGCTTCCCCAAACCGGTCATTGCTGCCATTCACGGCTACGCCGTCGGCGCCGGCCTTTTCCTGTCTGCTGCCTGCGATCTGCGCTATGCCACGCCCATCTCGCGCTTCGGCGCTCCCATTGCCCGCACAATGGGCAATGCGCTCAGCCTCAAGAACTACGCGCGGCTGGAAACTGCCTTCGGCACAATGCGCGTCAGCGAAATGCTCTTTACCGCCAGGTTATTTACTGCTGAGGAAGCTTTACAGTACGGCTTCCTGACCGAAATCATCGACGAGGAGCGCATTTTCGCCCACGTGAACGAGATTGCCCGCCAGGTTAGCCTGCATGCCCCACTCACCATGTGGGCCGCCAAAGAGGCGCGCCGCCGCCTGCGCGCCAGTCAGCCCGATATCCCTTTCGACGATGTGCTGGCGCGTATCTATACCAGCCAGGACTTCGCCGAGGGCATCCGCGCTTATGTCGAGAAACGTAAACCAAAGTGGCAGGGAAGATAGAGAAGAGAAGAGAACGCCATGTTTAATCTTTATGCCACTCACTGGCGAGCAGTCCATAGAGCACAAGATCGACATAATGATCATATAACAGGCCCGCCTGGCGGCAGATGCCCTCCTGCGTAAAGCCGAGGCGTTCTGGAATGGCCCGGCTGCGTTTATTCTCCACAGCACAGCGAATCTCAACGCGGTTCAACCCCAGATCTGCAAAAGCATAAGTGATCAGGCGTCGGCAGGCTTTTGTCATCAGACCCTTGCCCTGAAAAGCTTCACCGAGCCAGTAGCCGATCTCCACTTTGCGGTTGGTCCAATCAATACCATGATAGCCAATTGTACCCGCGATCTGCCCTCTGTACCAGATCGCGCACGTAGGACCGTTGTTCTGCTCGTACTGCTGCAAGCTGGCGCGTACGAACTGCACTTCGTCCTCGACAGTACGGGTAGCATCGACCCAGGGCAGCCACTGGCGCAGGTGCGCACGATTACGATTCACCAGATCGAACAGCGCCGGGGCATCATCCTCGGAGAGAACGCGCAACGTGATGTCTTTATCCAGCGCAAAGTGTAGAAGTAGTTTTGTGGTCATAAAAAATGTGTCTCCCTCGTGAATACTAGTGATAGTATAATCTGAAGTTCACTTCAGTCAAGAGGATATCATCCCATGTTGCTTCTCTGAAAGCAACATGGGATGGAATTTTGATACCCGTCGAGATCCGTCCCGCCGGTGGCGGGACGGGCAAGATGCTTGCGCTTTTTGTCCATCTGAACACAAGGTAGTATCAAGCGCCTTCCTATCTTCCCTTTATACAGTGCAGCAGAAACGACCAGCTCTGATCGTTCGTATTAGTAGAGAATAGTATGTATGCACCAAATGCGTTCTTCATAGATTTAGAGGAGATACCTATTGATGATATTACGGAAAAATACGCTACTGTTGCTCAGCCTCTTTGCCGGCGCTTTACTGCTGCTCAGCGCATGCAGCCCGGCAGGCAGTGCCACTTCCAGTTCGCTGACGCCGCTCCAGGTCTTGCAGAACAGCGGAAGCGCCATGCAGAAGCTCAAGACAGTCCACATTGAACTGCAATCCAACAGCGGCGTCCAGACAGAAGGTGCCAGCAACGGCAAAGCAGCGCCGGCCAATTATACAGCGAACATTACAGGCAGCGGCGATGTAATACTGCCAGACCAGGAGCAGCTCAAGCTCACCGTCAACCAGAACACCCACATTGCCCAGGTCTTGCAGGGCAACAACGTCTATATCCAGAATGCGCGCGGCCAGTGGTATGTGCTGGACAGGAGCCGCTATCAGGGCCTGGTTGGCAATCCCTTCGCCGGCGTCACCATTGACCAGAAGAGCCTGCTCGGCCTGGTCTCGCATGCCACCATCACCGATCACGGCATAGAAGCCCTCAACGGGCAGAATCTGCGCCATATCACCGCCGACCTCGACAAGGACGCAGTGCGGGCCATGTTCAACGAGAATCCGCAGTTGAAGAGTCTGGTGGGACAGCAGAACATTGATGAGGTCCTGAACCGAACAAAGTCCTTCAAATCAACTGCCGATGTCTGGATTGACGAGAGCCAGTTCTACCTGCACCGCACGGCGTTGAAGCTCAACCTGGTAGCGGACACCAGCGGCATCCAGGGTTCGGCGTCGTCGAGCCTGACAGCTAACCTCGATACGACCGTTGACCTGAGCAAGTTCAACGATCCGGTCACGATCACCCCGCCAACCAATGCCACTCCAACCGACAATCCGGGGAACATCCTGGGTTAGAAGGTCCAGAGGCGCTCTCAAGGAGAGGTTTTTTGGAGAGGTATACGGAAAAAAGGGTTCAGGGGGCAAAGCCCCCTGGCGGGGGAACACAGCAGACTAACAAAGAGCAGAGAGTCTATGCAGGCTCTCTGCTCTTTGTTAGTCCAGGTAATCTTTCAGCTTGCGGCTACGACTCGGATGGCGCAGCTTGCGCAGGGCTTTCGCCTCAATCTGGCGGATGCGCTCACGAGTCACATGGAACTCCTTGCCGACCTCTTCCAGTGTGCGACTACGACCATCGTCGAGGCCAAAACGCAGTTGAAGCACCTTGCGCTCGCGCTCAGTCAGGCTAGCCAGCACATCTTCCACCTGCTCCTTGAGGAGCTGGTGACTGGCGGCTTCCGCCGGGGCCAGCGCCGTATGATCTTCGAGGAAATCGCCCAGGTGGCTATCATCCTCTTCCCCGATAGGAGTTTCCAGGCTGACCGGCTCCTGGCTGACCTTGATGATCTCGCGCACCTTCTCCGGGCTGATATCCATTTGTGCCGCGATCTCTTCCGACGTCGGTTCGCGGCCAAGATCCTGCAACAGGCGACGACTGATGCGGATAAGGCGGTTAATCGTCTCCACCATGTGGACAGGGATACGGATAGTACGAGCCTGGTCGGCGATAGCGCGTGTGATGGCCTGACGAATCCACCAGGTTGCGTACGTGCTGAACTTGAATCCCTTGCTGTAGTCGAACTTCTCGACTGCGCGGATCAGGCCAATGTTGCCTTCCTGGATCAGGTCCAGCAGACTCATGCCCCGGCCAATATACTTCTTCGCCACGCTGACCACCAGGCGCAGATTGGCCTCGGTCAGGCGGCGCTGAGCCTCGTCGCCCTCTTCAATGTAGCGGCGGTTAGGCGTGATCTTGAGGCGCTCGGCGCGCAAACGCTCCTGTTTGCCCCGCTCCATCAGTTGGGCCAGGCGCACCTCTTCCTCAGCGGTCAGCAGAGGGACGCGCCCGATCTCACGCAGGTACATGCGTACAGGGTCATCTAAACTACTCTCCAGGTCAGCGATAGCGATACCGAGGCCATCCTGTAGCTCTTCCCACTTATGGCCTGCCAGGATATCGGCATCGATATCCACAACATCTTCCGGTCCTGGCTCCCAATCAGGAGGAGGCTCTTTGTTCTGATCCAGGGCGTCCATAGACTCTTCGTCCTGTAGTTTGAACAGGTCAGACAACTCACCTTCGCCGATAGGAGCCATCAGGCTTCCATCAGCAGTGGTATGAGCGTGATGACCTACTGCATCAATCTCAAAAACTGTATCGGTCGTCTTCAGCAAGGACTCATTAAAAGATTCAATAGCGAACGTGACGTCCATTGGTCCTACGCTCACATCAGCCTGCTCATTTTGTACCCGATCCATTACATCTACGTCATGATCCCGATTCACCATTCTGGCATCCCCCTTCAGAAAACAGGCGCGTTACGATAAATTGGATAATGAAGAAAGAATCCTGTTTTCTGGCTTGCGTTTATAGAAAAATGATTTCACGATCTTATGAGGACTCTCACTCCTCTATTTTTTCCTACCCATGTAAATGCGTAGAAGTGTACAGAGTTCGCAGCAACTTTCTATTTTCAAAAACTTGCTGCCGAAGCTGCCGTTCCAGGACTTTGTCACCGGAGTCAGCGGCCTCACGGATAAGATATTCCAGTTCTGTATTCAGTTGTAACAGGCGCATTCGCTTGAGCCTGGTTGCGCACTGGACGGCTTCTCTAACAAGACCCTCTCCATCTTTTGGAGAACTCGACTCGACACACTTCCTGGCCCTGGCTATGGTTTCTAGCAGCGCGGCAGGCACAAGTTGTTCTAAGGATTGACGAGAGGGGGAAGAATCACGTTGACCTATAGAGTTGAGTATGCGGTACAACTCTCGCGTGTCTGTCCCGGCGAAGTCACCATCACTTATTATACCATATACGTGCTGGCCTACCGCAGGATCACACAAAAGTAGCCCGATAAGGTAGTCTTCCCATTGTATCTTCCAGTGCTTTCCTCTGTCAAGCCCTACTGTTTCTTTCTCTGGCTGATGCTCACCGGCAGGTCTCTGCACCGGCGCCTCTCCGCTCTCCTCGCTCACGATACCGGCAACATGCCGGAGTGATGAGTTGCTCTTCTCCGCGCGTGTATTCACGGCCTGCCGGACAGATGGTTCCGAGAACTGTGCCAGGACGCCCGCCATGCTCTGCCCTTTGAGCGTTCTTTGCAGTTCTGCATAGAGCGTACGTTCGTCTGTACTGATCATCGCCGCTAGCTTGCGGATATATGCATCGCGTTTAATACGGTTGCCGATAGTCCCTATCACAGGTAATAGACGCCTGGCCGCTTCAGTCTTACCGGTCGGATCTTTCAAATTCAGATCCGCCGTCTTGACGACGAAGTAGTAATCTACCAGCGGGAGAGGATGCGCAACGGCATAGAGCCAGGTTGAGAGATCATTACGGATCACTTCATCAGGGTCCTGTCCTGCCGGCAGCTGGAGCACATTGATCTCGGCATCCACCTGCTCTTCCAGGCGAATCATCACGCGCGGCTGCAAGGTTGACTGCCGGCCTCGCCCGGCGCTCTTGCCAGCAGGCAGCGGCACCGGCACAACTGTGCGATCAAACGTTCTGAGCGCCTCTGCGATTCCCTGCTCGGTGGCGGCACTGCCAGCAGCATCAGGATCGAGGGCGAGCGTGACCTGCCTGGTCAGCTTTTTCAGTTGTTGAATGTGCTTCTCAGTAATGGCACTCCCAATACAGGCTACTGTCTGCTTCGTGCCATACTGGTGAGCAATCAGCGCGTCGACATACCCTTCCACGATGATCACCTGCCCGGCTTGCTTGATAGCATCTTTTGCCAGATCAATTGCATAGAGAACGGTATTTTTCTCAAAAAGGAGTGTCTGTGGCGAATTCAGATATTTAGGTTTCCAATCGCCCAGCGCACGCCCGCCAAAGCCGATCACGCGACCGCGTATGTCTCGTATAGGAAAAATGAGACGATTTCTAAAGTAATCATACACCCCTACCCTCTGCCCGTCTTCCTGCGCCTCGCGCTCCCGCGCCAGTCCTGCCATCACCAGTTCGCGCTCACTATACCCGCGACCGAGCAGATACTTTGTCAGCGCATCCCACTGGTCAAGCGCATAGCCCAGAGCAAAAGTCTGTACGGAGTCGGCAGAGATCCCCCGGCTCTGTATATATGCACGCGCGCCGGCAGCCTCTTTTGAGCGCAGCAGTGCCTGGTGGAACCAGAGCAGCGCCTCTTCGTTCAACTGGCGTAGACGTTCACGGGCCGAGCTGGCCTCGCGCTCCTCTTCAGTGCGGGGAGCGCCGTACTCTTCAACAGCAATGCCGGCCTTTTCGGCCAGATATTGCAGGGCTTCGCGGAACTCCAACCCCTGCTGTTTCTGGACAAAGGTGAAAATATCACCCCCTTCGTTACAGCCAAAACAGCGCCAGGTCTGTGTCTCCGCAAAAACGTAGAAAGAAGGTGTTCGCTCGTTGTGAAATGGGCAGAGTCCTTTAAAAGACTTCCCCGATTTCTTGAGAGCTACGACCAGGCCGATCTCTTCCACCACATCTACTCTGGCTTTAATTGTCTCGATGATCGATGCCATGCTTCCTTTTTCAGGTCAATCCCTGTCAGGACTCCACCCGAACCCTATCGGGCCTGACAGTCTATTCCAGACTGAACCAGAGCGCCTGCTGATGCCGGCAAAAGCAGATCAGATCTCTCCTTCCAGATCCCGGTGATTTCTAGCCCCGGCAGGCTTACCAGG
>JADBKA010000140.1 GCA_014896635.1 Ktedonobacteraceae bacterium | reverse complement strand
CCGTCTTAAAGCACGGAACGGCAACTATCGGCTTTTTCAACCCGGTATACTCACTGAGCAGGCCAACCGCCAGCGTATCACTGATGCCGAGCGCCCACTTGTTGAGTGTATTGAAGGATGCCGGGAAGACAATAATGGCATCAGCGCGCGGTAAAAGATCAGGTTCATCCGGTTGCTTGTATTCACTGCGCACAGGATGCCCGCTAAGCTGCGCAAGCTGTGGCATATTCAGAAACTTCCGGCCACTGGGTGTCGTAATGACACACACATCCCATCCTGCCGCCTGAGCCTGTATTACTAGATTTTGCGTGAGGAATGCAGACGAGCTGCCACAGGCGATGATGTAGAGCACGCCTCGCGGTCTGTTTTCGTTCATGCGCCACTTCGCCTCTCCGGTACGAGGAGCGTTGCCACCACCTCATCAAGATTCTTCACATACGTCGTATCACGCCAGGGCGCCAGATCTCGCCGCAATGCCAGCAGGCGTTGTGTTCCTACTCCCGATCTCATCTGCGCCAGAATGGTTGTGGCCTGTAGCGCATGTGCGCACGCTGCCTCAACCTCGCCCTGTTGCGTGTAGATACTGGCAAGATCAATTAAAAGCGTCGGACGATGGTGAAGCATTGAGGGGAGAAGAGAATTTAGAGCGTCTTCTAAGGCTTTCTGAGCCTGGGCAAGAAATGCAGTCGTTTGAGATTTTTTGGGATAATAGAAATATCGGAAGCAAATACCTCGATACCCTTCGAGACGAGCATGGTCAAAATGAAGCCAGGGATGTTCCTCTGTATTCCTTGATAATCGCTCAAGACGCTCCGCATCGTCGAGTGCTTTGAGTGCTGCACCCCGATTGTTGAGAAGAGCCTGGACCTCGGCCTCGATAGCGCAGAGAAAAGCCTGGACAATCTGAGAGGACTTGCCCTCTGCCAGGGAACGAGCCTGTTGTGTGCAAAAAAGAGCTTTTTGAGGGTTGCCGCTATAGGTCCACGCAAAGCTCAGCCTTCCCCATGCCGTCGCTTCCAGTGCCGGATGATCAGCTTCCTGTGCTGCCCGGATAGCCTGCTGATGAAAACTTCTCGCCTGGCTGTAATCAGCTAACTCAAAAAAAAGATCACCAATCAACTGGGCTGTTTCGCTCGCCAGAGTACACAAACGGCTACGCTCCGATGGAAATAATGGCCTTTCGAGGAAGGTGAGTAGCCTGCGCAGATGTTCCAGAACGTAGCTAAGTAACACTGGCGCTGCCACTACTGCGCTATGTCGATCCTGCCAGTAATGAGCTGTCCGTGTTTCGAGATAGCGCAACGTTTTCTCGTCAAGCGTCGGTGGTCTGCTTTCGAGGCCTGCTCGAACTGCTCTAAAAGAGCAGATGGTGTAACTATCGCTGTACCTGTAGTGTACAACATTCGTTGCATCAATTGTCGGCGTGCTTCATCCATGAGATCCTGTCCTTCTCATCCGATACCCATTCCTTCTTATCAACTTCTATCGTTTCATGCATCTTCCCTCGTACTTCTCGCAACTTCAAATTGTTCGATTTTCTTACGGAAGTATAGCATATAGAAGTGAACATGTCGAACATGAATGACTGGACGAACAAATCATGTGAAAATCTGATAGAGGGTTGATAAGTGTATGATATACAAGACCAACTATGCCTGTGCAAAGTCTATGCAAAGATCTGGCTAAGTCCTTGCCCATTACTCCTGTAAGTGCCGTATCCTGAGAAAAAGCAAAATCTTCAGACTCCATTGAGATGTTGTTTCATTTCTGCTGGCTCATCAACACGTCTTTGAGATCCTTCATACGCGGATGGCTCCCTAGAGGCGTCACTCTCAATCGGTCATACATCCCTTGCACCCGGCTGATATGGCGGGCCGACTTGTATCCTCTCGCCAGTTCGATGCCTCGTACGGCTAAGTCTACCCCTGTCTCAATATCCCCGCAGTAGGTGTGTGCCTGAGCCTTGATGATGGTATACGATCCCAGATCCCGTAGTGGACGGAACGGCTTGAGCCTGTCTGTTCGGAGATAGATTTCCAGGGCTTTCTCCGGTTGCCAGAGCATCGTATACCCCTGTGCTCGCTCCTGGAGCACTTCCACGAGATTGAATTGAAGATATTGTGTATCTATTGTTTCTTTTATCTGAGTGGCGATCATTTCTGCATGATCGATGGCTTCCAGAAACTGATCCTGATAGCCATAAGCTGCATGCGCGCGGGCAAGGACTTGCCAGCGTATCCCCTGGATGTGCTGTTCTGCACGCTCTGCTACCGGACGAAGAGCTTGAAGACACTGAACTGATGCTTCATAGCGGCCTCTTTTACGCAAAACATCCGCTCGCTGGATTTGCGCCAGAGCGATAATATTGGCATCCGACAATTCTTCGCCAAGATCAAGCATCTCCTGAAAATGGCCGAGTGCATGAGTATAGCGAAGCTGGTCAAATGCCATTTTACCTTGCATCTCGTGGGCATAGGCAAGAACCTGCTGGGCCGGTTTCAGAAATTGCCCATGATGTCGTGTCAGTGTATCTTCTAGTCGCTCAGTCAAGCGGAGCAGGTTTTCAGCGAGAGGGATATTCACACCGTCTGCCAGCCAGAGTAGCCAGGAAAGCTTGACGGTCGCCAATGAAGGCTCCAGCAGGGTTTGCAGGAGAATATCATCTGCATCAGCGGGTTTGTCGGCCAGGAAATGTCGTTTCGGCAATCCTCTACCAATGGCATCCAGGCGTTCCTGCGGAATACCGAGAATATCAGCAAGACGGTAGACATACTCTTGCTTATCGAGCTTTCTCTTTCCTCGCTCGATTTGTGAGACATATTCCCTGGTAAATCCCCATCGCTCTGCCAGTTCACCCTGTGACCATCCTCGCTGTTCTCGAAATGCTTTCACCAGCTTCCCGAAAGCATTATTATCCAGTTCTAAAGAGCTATCCTTCTCAGATGCCATAACTCGTTCCTCCCGCTTGCCTATTCGCTTGCCAACGCAATGTTCCTTATCCAGGAACGCGCTGTATCTTGATGATATCATCCTGGTCTCTTACACTTCAATAGGTATGGATAAATCCATCCTGCATGAGTCAAGGATGATTGAACCATCACAATGTTTGAGCCATATTTGCTTGATTTACTTGATTAGATAGCGTATAGAAGGTCTCACAAAGCAAAAGCAACGGAGAAGAAAACTGGTTGGGAGGAGTGATTGTCATAGATGAGTCATTACGAGTAGCCATTCTGATGTGACAGAAAGAAGGAGGAATGATTACGTGAAGGAGTCTAGCAGAAAAATAGCGCGTTTTCGTGGTAAGCAAGCATTGCAGGGAGAGGAGATGAGGACGTGTTAATGGAGAATCACTCGTCAGAAGAGGAGCAATCCATAACGCGGCTCTTTCAGCCGATGCCGCAGCAGGAAGAGGGACCGCCGCTGCCGCTGCTGGCCGAGGACGTAGAGGCGCTTGAGCGGATGCTGCGTCTCTTCCGGGCGGCGTTGCGCCGGCGCCTGCCCGCTTCGAGAGGGCGAGATATGGCCTGTGAGCAGATTGGCAACTTACAACAGAAGCTCGCGCGGGCGCTGCTGGATGAGGCGAGCGGGGGGCGCTGGCTAGCGCGCGAGGAGCTGAAATCGCTGGGGAGAACCATGCAGATGCTGCAGATCTTCCTGTTCCTGCTGATTCCTTCGTCTGAGGAGCGCCAGCGGCAGATTGACGCGCTGTGGCAGGTGCGCGAGCGATTGGGGCAACTGCAACGAGATCGCGCGCACCTCAATTAGCCGCTCTCTTCTCTTCTCAAAGCGCAGGGGGTTTGCAAAGAATTGTCGCATGAGTTCTCACCCATTCACGGGACCGCGTACCCGGCATCCACAGGGTTCTTCTTGATGTTATACTAGGGGGACAGCACCGGCGAGAGGTTACACACATCCCTGCCGACTACCGGCCAGGGAAATTGTAAACTGTAGCCGCTCGCTGTAGGATGGACTGCGATGCGTGGGCTGCCGCGAGTTGCCCGGCATCCATCCTGATATTGTATGTAAGGAAGAATCGAAGAGGGGGAAAACGCCCGTGAGTAATACGACGGAACCTGCGATGGGTCAGATGCGTTACTACGACACTATTCTGGATGCAATAGGCAATACGCCGCTGGTGCGCCTGCATCGCGTGGCGAGCGATGTGCCTGCACTTGTGCTGGCGAAGATGGAGATGCTCAACCCCGGCGGCAGCGTCAAGGATCGCATTGGACCCGCCATGATCGAGTATTGTGAGAAGATCGGCATACTGCGCCCTGGCGGCACGATTGTCGAGCCAACCAGCGGTAACACCGGTCACGGCCTGGCGATAGCCGCCGCGCTGAAAGGCTACCACTGCATCTTTGTCATGACCGATAAGGTCAGTGAGGAGAAGCGCAGTCTGCTGCGCGCCTACGGAGCCGAGGTGGTGATCTGTCCCAGTAGCGTCACACATGAATCGCCCGATTACTATAAAAATGTGGCACATCGTCTGGCTCAAGAGATCCCCGGCGCCTGCTGTCCCGATCAATACTCCAATCCGGCCAACCCTGAGACCCATTACGTCACGACCGGGCCAGAGATCTGGCGCGATACCGCCGGGCGTGTCACCGCCTTTGTCGCCGGCATAGGTACCGGCGGCACGATTTCGGGAACCGGTCGTTATCTCAAAGAGCAGAATCCGGCTACCAAAATCATCGGCGCCGATCCCCCCGGTTCCGTCTACTCCGGCGATACACCCGGACCCTATAAGGTCGAGGGCATTGGTATGGACATCTTCCCCCACAACTACGATCCTGCCGTCGTTGACGAGTTCATCCGTGTCGATGATCGCACGTCGTTCTACTGGGCGCGCCGCTTAGCTCGTGAAGAAGGCATTCTGGCCGGAGGCTCGGCAGGCACAGCCCTGGCCGCCGCTCTCACCTATGCGCGCCGCCTCACAGCCAGTGATGTCGTGGTCGTGCTGCTGCCCGATACCGGGCGGGGCTACCTCAGCAAGCAGTTCAATGATGTCTGGATGCGCGAGAACGACCTGCTGCTGCCCGCCGAGAGCGAACAGCCGACCATGCGCGATGTGCTAACATACCGGCGCAGTCAGGCGCGCAGTATGCCGCTGGTTGTCAGCGTGCATCCAACCGATTCGGTGGCCGATGCTGTTGAGCTGCTGCGCCGCTACGGCATCAGTCAGACGCCGGTGATGGACAACGGACAGATGGTGGGCAGCCTGACCGAAGATCTGCTGCTGCGCCGCCTCGCCAGTGGTGAGCCGCTAACCTCTTTTAAAGTCAGCCAGGTGCAGGGACCACCTTTCCCGACACTGGCTTGCGATGCTTCCGCCCGTGAAGCCTATACGCTCTTCGCAAGCGGCCAGTCTGCTGTCGCGGTGATCAGTCACGGTACGCTGGAAGGCATTGTCACGAAAAGTGATCTGCTCGAATTCTGGGCGCATGCCCGTAGCCAGTAACTGCGGAGGAGATCCAGGAGGGCATATGCCCTCCTGTTGAGATTTCTTTACCAGAGAACAGTACCTTCCGGTGATTTTTTTCTGAAAAACCAGAAAACTCGACATGCATTGTGTATGATCTCCCTCAGAGATGTGCAAAGCATATCTCGAAGTTTCAAAATGTATCAAAATAAATTAGCTGTACTTACTTTCACGCTCTCTGTGAAGGAAGTACAGGCAGGAGGGAGAAAATGTCCATGTTGAGACCCTTCTTCTGGACAAGCGGACGTCCTTTTAACAGGATGTGGCTGTGGAGCGGTCTGCTCGTTCTAACGCTTGTGCTGGTCGGCTGTGGTGGTAGTCCTGCCAGTACGGCCCCGAACAGTTCTAACACCGGCTCAGGCAATACCGGCGCGCCGACCACAACCGGCGCTAGCACGAACTCGCAGGGCGCCGCAGCCTGCGATCCGGCTATCACCGTCACCTTCACCGAAAAGTTCACGCCCGGCAAGCCCGATCAATACTTTTTCAATCCCGACAAAGCGACCATCAAGACGGGGCAGTTCATTAACTTTGTGAACCAGACCGATGAGGACCATACGCTGGTTGCTTCGCCGGCTTTTGACCTGCCCAGCAGCGTCATCGACAAGAACGAAACTCAACCTGTGCAATTCACGCATGCCGGCACGTTCAGGATCTTTAGTAAGGATGCTGACCATCGCGGCGAGATGCAGGTGACGGTATTACCGGAGCAGGGCAAGACCTGCGGCATTGAAGAGGCGAAAAATACTGTTCTCTTCACCGAGAAGTTCACGCCCGGCAAGCCCGATCAGTATTCCTTCAACCCACAGTCTGTGACCATTGAAAATGGCGACAGTATCACCTTCGTCAACCAGACGGACGAAGATCACACCCTGATGTGTACGCCCGATGCCGGCATCGGGCGTGATCTCCAGATTGACGAAAACGAGCAACAGATAGTGAAGTTCCCTAAAGAGGGAACCTATACCTGCTCCAGTATCGAACATCCCGATGCAAAGATGACGATCATCGTGAAGTAACATCGTCTTTTCCTCAGAGAACGATGCTTATACGTGGGCTTGACTTTCCCTGTCCTCTCTTCCTATACTGTGGACAGGGAAAGCGGTCCCGTCGGAATGGTCTCTGAAGCCCGATAGGGATTGAAATATGGAGCATGATCTGGAGCGTGGGCAGCAGATGCTACAACACGGAACCGCGAATAGAGGATGGCTCACGAAGATCAAGCGGCTCTTCCAGCGGGATTCTTCTTCCCAACACGAGCGAATGCAGTTGTATGCTCGCTGCCCTTTTTGCCGTTTGCAGGCAAACGTTGAGCGGCGGCTGATCGAACGACTGATCGGGCTTCTGCGCAGCAACACCATACCAGAGTTGCTGCGTCAATCGACCGGCCTCTGTCGCGTTCACTTCGCCCAGGCTTTACAGTACGCGGCAGAGCATGCGTCGGAGCAGTGCGCGGTGCTGGTTGCAGGCCAGCAAGAATGCGTACAGCGGGTACACAGTGAGTTGCGCGAGGCCATTCGCAAGCATGACTATCGCTTCCGTCACGAGGCGCAGGGAGAAGAGATGACCGCCTGGCGGCGCGCCGCCGAGATCTGCGCCGGCAATCCTGGCGTTCTCTCCTGATTCGGGTTTCTCCGTCAAGGCGAGAATCTTTTGTAGAGCAGCAGACGTAGTAGTAATGTACGGCAAGCTTCTCTGAACGAAAGAAGAATTGACAGATGGCTACGAAAAAACTGGAGATCGCCCTGAAGCGAGTATATGATGAGCCAGCAGCGAGTGATGGGACGCGCGTGCTGGTGGAGCGGCTCTGGCCGCGTGGCATTACGAAGGAGCGAGCCAGAATCGATCTCTGGCTTAAAGATGTGGCGCCAGGTGACGAATTACGCAAATGGTATGGACACGATCCTGAGAAATTCGCGGAGTTTCGCCGGCGCTATGAGCAAGAGTTACAGTCTGCCGCTGCTCAAGAGGCGCTGGTGCAACTGCGCGAAATAGCAGGCAAAGGCCCGCTGACGCTGGTGTTTGCCACGCGCGATGTGGAGCATTCTAACGCTTTCGTGCTGCAAGATATTCTCCGGCAGCAAAAGAAATAAGTTGCTGAGAAGTTACTCGCCGCGTGCGATACGCAGATGCTGAGTGGCCGCCGAGGTCATGCTGCTGAGATCAGAAGTCACGCAGACCATCTGGAAGCCCTGGCGAACGCGCTCGGCTGCGGCTGCCCCACTGCCGGTCATGATGCCTGTGGCAACGTGGTGTGTACGCGCGCTGGCCTTGATACGTTCCAGAGCTGCGACGAACTCTGGCTCAGCTCCTTCGTAGCTCGGCGGCAAACCGAGTTGTGCGTGCAGGTCGTTCGGACCCACGAAGGCGACATCTATGCCCGGTACTGTCAGGATACTGTCGAGATTATGCAGCGCCCGTGCGCTCTCAATCTGCACGATCACCATGATTTCGTCGTTGGCGGCCTGGTAATATTGAGAACGATTGGTTGTGCCGAAGCTATAGGAGGCGAGTGCGCCGCCGATGCTGCGGTTGCCGAGGGGGGGATATTTTGCGAGATCGACTGCCCGCTCTGCCTCTTCGCGCGTATTCACCATCGGAATAACGATACCCCATGCCCCAGCATCTAATGCCCATTTGAACCATTCAACGCTGTTATAGGGGATGCGCACAAACGGCGCGCTTGTGCCAGCATCGGCGATGGCGCCGATCATATCGGCCATGAGCACGGGATTGTGGGCGCTGTGCTCCATGTCCACCAGGAGCCAGTCGAAGCCGAGACGAGCCATGAGACGCGCTGGCGCAGTGCCGGGCAGATTGAGCCAGGCGCCCAGCGATGCTTCACCGCGCCTGAGCTGCTCCTTGACGTGATTTGTTCGCATGTGTCCTCTTCTTTCCAGTGGATGCGTGCTGATCGAGGGGAAATGCCCTGTTCGCTTTTATTATGTCATTACGAGATGGGTTCCTGACAGAGCCGGTCATAGAATGCGGCGACTTCGTGCGCGATTCGTCGAACTTGCTCGCGCAGTTCCTGCGGCTCCAGGATCTCTACCTGCGTGCCGAAGCTGAGCAGATAGCCGCTGGCCTCGGCTTCCGTCTGAAACTGTAAGCGCACAGTCACGCGCCGCTCAGTATCAGGTGGCGTGAGTTCTTCGATGCGCGGTATCCTGCCCGCGCTGTAGATACGCGGTAGCGTGTCAGCGGCTACACGTACTGTGACGAAATAACGTGGTAGTGTCGAGACAAACTGGGCCGAGGACTGCTGCCAGTAGGCGGCCAGGTCAAAGCCGGGCGAGCGAGTAGCCGGCTGATCCAGTATGACCGCGTTCGAGATGCGCGAGACGCGATAGTTGCGTATCTGGTCCTCGATGGCGGCGACCAGGTACCAGGCGCTGCCCTTTGCTACCAGGCCAAGCGGCTCGACGAGGCGCTCAAACGTGGTATCGCCGCTGCGATAGGTGAAGTGTAGTTGCCGCTCGCGCCAGATGGCATCCTGGAGGACGGGGAGAGCCGAGAGATCTTCTTGCGTTGGATGCCAGCCGGTGTTATCGACCAGGATACGCTGGCGCACATATTCAGCACTACGACGATTGATCGAAGGTAGTGCTGCCAGCAGCTTGACAAGCGCCGCTTCAGAGGCTTGATGTAACCCCAGGTCGGCCATCAGACGCGCCGGCCTGGTCAGAAAAAGCGCCTGGATCTCGGCCTCGTTGAGACCTGTCAGATCCGTGCGGTAATCCTCAAGCAGACTCCAGCCGCCGCCGACGCCGCGCTCGGACGTAATCGGAATGCCGGCAGTTCCCAGCGCTTCCATATCACGATGGATGGTGCGCTCGGATACTTCCAGGCGCTGCGCCAGTTCGCGCGTTGTCAGGC
This sequence comes from Ktedonobacteraceae bacterium, assembly GCA_014896635.1. The sequence goes on along the minus strand of JADBKA010000140.1, from coordinate 2,508 downwards.
GTCGATGTACCTGCAAATGTAAGAGGATGGAGAGCAAGCGATCTGCACGCATGAGCTTTCCTCGCTAACATCTTTTCGTTTCCTCTCATACCAAGTTGCTTCTCTGGAAGCAACTTGGTATGAAATCTTGATAGCCGTTCGAGATCCGTCCCGCCACCGGCGGGACTGGCAAGATGCTGGCGCATCTTGCCCATCTGAACGCAAGGGAGTATCACATTGTAGCGCAGAAATATGACAATTGCGGTCATATTTCTGCGCTCTTTTGGCTCACAGTATCACCACAGAGGGTTGAGCACCAGGCCCGTGATCAGTTTCGGGTAGATGTAGGTGGATTTCTGCGGCATGCGATCATCGGCCTGCGCAACATCGCAGATCTGGCGCAGTGGTGTGCCATTCAGTAGAATCGCGGCTTGAGCCTCACGATCTCGCACAGCCTGGAAAGCCTCTTCTGCATTGTGGGTGTAGCGCAACACGTTGCCTGCCGCGATATCCTCTGCGCTCAACCCCAGGAGTCGCTCCAGGATCAGCCGCTGTGCGATGGCGACGTCGAGCCGATTCCAGGCGGCGGAATGCTCGCTGCGAGCCATTTCCTGTTCTCCTTCCTCGTTCAGCGTGAGGAGCCATGCCTGTTGCTGATCAAGCACGACCAGTGAGGACCGCTGCTCTCCGGCGCGCGCGAGTGCTGAGAGAATATCTCTGTCGGTGCTTCCTGCGAGAGGCTGGACGGTGAAGTAACGGTTGAGCTGAGCAAGACCGCTGAGCGCCTGTTCACTCAGACCGGAGAGCAGGCGATGGGTGGGCAGCACCAGCATGCCGGGATCGTCCAGGTCGATCAGAGCCATCAGCACGAAGTTGATCCCGTCCTGCGGATCGACAGAAGGACGCTGTTCGTAGATCTCATCGCGGTAATTGAGCGCGGTGGTGTAGCGATGGTGGCCGTCGGCGATGTAGAGTTGGCGTGGCGCGAAGAAGTCCTGAATCAGTGCGATGTGCTGCGCATCGGTGATGGGTTGCAGGCGGTGTTCCTCGCCAGCTTCGTCCGTAAAGCGAATCTCCGCACTGGCGGCATAGGGAGCGAGCAAACGCCTGATGCGACCCTGAGGGTCTTCGTAGAGGCTCATGATCGGACTGAAATTGGCATTGCAGGCGCGCAGCAGCTTCAGACGATCTTCTTTCGCCTTCGCCAGCGTATTTTCGTGCGGCAGCACCACGCGCGCTTCCCAGGGTTCCAGGCGGACGCGCGCAAGCAGACTCGTGCGTGTATACTGCCGTCCTTCGTGCGTAAATATTTGCTGATACAGGTAGTAGCAGGGAGCCGTCTCCTGCTGCAAAATCCCTTGTGAGCGCCACTCGGCAAATGTCGCAGCGGCGCGAGTATAGACGTTATCCAGCGCATCGTCTGTGGGCTGTTCCTGGCCCAGTTCGAGGCGGATCACGTTATAGGGGTGGCGAGCATAGTAGCGCGCCTGGGCTTCTTTGCTGATGATATCGTAAGGGGGTGTCACAATCTGGCTCAGGTCACCAGTTTTGTTACGCGCGTAGCGCAGTCCCCGTAAAGGTTTCACTTCTGCCATATTTCTGTACTCTCTCCACTCAAAATAGTGAAGGCAAAGGATGAGAGCCTCTGCCCGCTGCCCATTGTATCACCTGGAGAGAGTGTCGTCATCAGTGTAGGAAAGAAAAGCAACTCTCTACTTTTTGTCATTGAATTGTCATCTTGCTGTGCGATAATCTAAAGGACATCAAAATGGAATAATCCTTTGCGCTCTTCGGGCGTGTTTGAGATTTATATATATTTATATATAAGGAAGTGTTCTCGATGCGCATTCTTGTAGTAGAAGACAACCATCGCCTCAGTGAGTCGCTGGCGAAGAACCTGGCCCATGAAGGCTATAGCGTTGATGTTGCTTACGACGGACAGGAAGGACAGGATATGGCAGAATTGACGCCTTACGACCTGATCATCCTCGATATCCTGTTGCCTGAAAAAGATGGCCTGGAAGTCTGCCGCGACCTGCGCCGCCGCCGTAACCATACGCCGATTCTGCTCCTGACCGCACGTGATAGCGTCGATGATCGCGTGCGGGGTCTGGATTATGGCGCGGATGATTACCTGGTGAAACCCTTTGCTATGCGCGAGCTGCTGGCGCGCCTGCGCGCATTGTTGCGCCGGCAAACTCCCTATACAGGCGGGCGGCTAGAGTTCAGCGATCTGGTGATCGACCCGGTGACGCACACGGTGGAGCGGGATGGACGTCCCATTGACCTCACACCCAGAGAATTTGCACTGCCGGAGTATATGATGTACCATCCTAACCAGGTGGTCACACGTGAGATGATCGAGCAGCATATATGGAACTACGATTTTGAGTGCGAATCTAATGTGATTGATGTATATATGCGCCGTTTACGTAGAAAAGTCGATGATCCTTTTGAGGTCAAGTTGCTGCATACTAACCAGGTGGTCACACGTGAGATGATCGAGCAGCATATATGGAACTACGATTT
>JADBKA010000139.1 GCA_014896635.1 Ktedonobacteraceae bacterium | reverse complement strand
CTGATGATCCTCAACGGGTGAAATCCATGACGAATTTCCCTCATCTTCAAATTGTACTTTAGATCGCAGATTGGTATCAACGTCCGCGGAAAGCAGCGGCAATATTCTGTAATTCTTAACGATGGCTTCCCCTTTATCGTTTTTTTGGTATACTACCTTGTGAGTATATCGCTTTCAGATGTACATAGATATTTTTCAATTCATCAATATGAGTGGGTACTCATGAGGTATGCATTCCAGGCGTTCACGATGAGTTGAAAACAGCGAGGCGAGAGAAGAACGTATTAGCATAAAAGGAGCATCTTATGCATGATCATTCTTGGATCCCAGAAAATGCGGAAACGGCCCGCCAATCCGAGCGAACTGCATCTGAGAGGAGTCCAGCAGGACTCTTCTCAATCTGGTATCGGTTGACCTCTTCCCCAGAGCCAGCCAGAACGGCTTCTTTTCAAGAGAGAGAACGGTTTCGTCGTGGGCGTACAGGTAGTCAAATTAGTATCGCCCTCTTCCTCCTTATTTTCATTTCCTTCCCAGCGGCGTTTGCCGGGTCGAACTCCCTGTTGATCGGAATTCTCACAGGCAATCTTTTCGCCCTCTGCCTGGCACTCCTACTCAATCGTCTGGGAAAGGTCAATCTGGCAGGTATCATCATTGTCATTGGAGTCATTTTCAGTCCAACAACCAATATCGTGACAACTCCTGGAGGCTTGAACACGAGTGTTTTACCAATTTTCGGTTTCCTGGTCTTATCGTTGGTCGTCACCATTTCTTTCCTCCCACCGGGATGGGTTTTCGTCGTAGCAGCCAGCAATAGCCTCTTCACGTTCGTCGTTTTGAAGTTGCTTCCCAGTTCAGGGGAGCTGCACAACGTTTTGCAGGTGGCTTTCCCTGGAATTGTCACCCCGATCATCCTGAGCCAGTGGATTGTAGCAATCGTCTCCTATCTATGGGTGCGTGGTGCGCAACAGGCCATTTTGCGCGCTGACCGTGCGGAGGAAATTGCCAACCTGGAGCGGCGAGAGCTTGAACGCCAGCGGTCAGAGATCGAGCAGAAACAACAACTGGATATGGGCATTCAGCAGCTCATACAAACCCATATGAAAGTGGCGAATGGAGATTTTGCTGCCCGCGCACCTTTGATGAAAGAAAACATCCTCTGGCAAGTGGCGTACTCTCTCAACAATCTCCTGGCACGACTGCAATCGTATCAACTGTTCAATGTCCAGCAGAAGAAGAATCAGGAAGCGTTGAATTACCTCATTCAGGCCGTGCAACAAGCGAAAAGAGAAGGAGGGCCGCTACGAGTGCAGCGAACGGGAACGCCCGTTGATGCTCTCATCATCGAACTCAGCTCTCTTCGATTTGGTGATCCTCCTGCCACACATCCCAGCAGCCCGTCGCCTTCTCCCTTCGGGGACCGACGTATGTGAATGCTGACGGCAAAGGAAGCCATCTAGCGATCCGATCAAAGGGTCAGGCTCTTCCTTTGCCGTACAGAGGAGAGGCAACTTGAGGCGGGAGAAAGCGATTTCTGATTGAAAAAGCTGAGTAGCCCATTCTTGTAGTAGCGATCACAGTTCAAGTTGATCAGGACATGGGAGAAGATAAAATGGCACAGCAAGAACATGTATATCTTCTAAAACAAGGTGTTCTCTATTGGAATCAATGGCGACACCAGAATCCAAAAGTCGTGCCTGATCTGAGTAACATTAACCTCTCTCGGGCTACTCTTATCAACATCGATTTCAGCAAGGTGAATCTCAGCATGGCGAACCTGAGCGGCGCGAACTTGAGCATGGCGAATTTGCAGGGGGCGAATCTCACTTTGGCGAATCTCAGTGCGGCAGTCATGAAAATGGCCAACCTGCGCGCAGCCAATATGCAAGCGGTGAATGCGCGGGACGCCGATCTGAGAGATGCTGATCTTCGTACAGCAAATCTCAAGGCCGCTGATCTCAGTGCGGCAGACCTGCGCGGGGTGAATCTTGAAGGGGCGCTTCTGGACATGACGATTCTAGATCGTGCTAAAGGGCGCAAAGGCTTTTGGAAACTCTTTTCTTGATGGGATGGCTATGCACGGCGATGACATGAAGTGCAAGGGAGCCTGTCTGCTTGCTTTTCCACAGCAATATGTGCCATCTTTTTATCACACCGTTTCCCGTTGCCTTCTCTGTCTCGGCCAGAGGTTGAGTTAAGAGCCTGATCTCAATCATATCTCGATCACGGATGGTAAGAGGCCGACCAGACCGACCAGACCTATCGGAAACGGTTTGAGCAATTAAGTGATATTTTCCCAGGAAGGACTACAGTTATGTCTCTTTGCATCATGAGACCTGAACTTTTTCGGACCTCGCTGGATATACCAGAGGTCCCTTACGACTATCTTCTGCGCCAGGCCGCTGAAAGGGTGCCTGAGCGTCCAGCTATCGTGTACCATGATTTCATTTTGACCTACCGCGAGGTTATTTCCATCGTCAATAGTCTGGCCAATGGCCTGCGCGCACTTGGTATCGGCAAAGGCGACTGCATCTGTATATTTACGGCCAATCGGCCCGAGTTCTCTATTTTACTGCAAGCCTGTGCCACCATCGGAGCTATTCTCAGTCCTATCAATCCTGTCTACAAACAGCGTGAGCTGGCCTACCAGCTGGGTGATACGGAGGCAAAGGTTATTGTGGTTCAACGCGAACTGCTTTCCCTCCTACAGGCTGTATTGCGTGAGGGGACATTCCCTCATCTGCAACATATTCTCCTCATTGGAGGCGACATTCCTGATGACCTGCCACAGGCAATCTCGTTTGCAAGACTAATTCACGAGTCTTCTCCAAAACAGCCAGAGCCGGCCCAGATCAGCAGCGACGATGTGTTAGTTTTACCTTACTCTTCAGGAACGACTGGATTACCCAAAGGGGTCATGCTCACCCATCGTAACCTGGTTGCCAACCATACTCAGTTTCGTGCAGCAGCGCGCATCTCGCATACCGATGTTACCGTCATCTTTCTGCCACTGTACCATATCTACGGCATATTGCTAACAGGCAGTTTCCTGGCTGCTGGGGCCACTCAAGTGCTGATGGAGCGATTCGATATGGATCAGGCCTTAGACATCTGTGAACGCTATGGCGTCACCTGGTTCTTCGCAGTCCCTCCGATTCTGCTCACGCTCAATGCAACTCCACCCGCGTTGCTTCAGCAAAAAATGCAAACGGTCAGGTATATCAAGTCCGCTGCGGCTCCGCTGGCGCCTGCACTCGCTCAATCTCTCCAGGCCAAACTAGGCATCGCTGTCGTGCAAGGATATGGGCTTACAGAATCCTCTCCCTGTACGCACTTCTCTCCGCTAGAACTCTCGCTCGCTCGTCCGGGCAGTGTCGGCCTGCCTGTCCATAATACTGAGCAGAAGGTAGTTGATCTGGAGACTGGCAACCAGGAACTACCCCCAGGCCAGGAAGGGGAGATTCTGGTTCGTGGTCCACAGGTGATGTTGGGATATTGGAAAGCCCCCGAAGAGAATATCCGTGCTTTACGCGATGGATGGCTCTACACAGGTGATATCGGCTATGTGGATGAGGACGGCTATCTCTACATTGTCGATCGCAAGAAAGAAATGATCAAGTATAAAGGATTCAGCATCGCTCCGGCGGAACTCGAAGCCGTGCTCCTAACTCACCGGGCAGTACAAGATGCAGCCGTCATTGGAGTAGCCGACGAGCAGGCGGGCGAAGTTCCCAAAGGATTTGTTGTCCTACGACCAGGACAGCAGGCCAGTGCAGAAGAGTTAATGGCATTTGTCAACGAGAACGTGGCAGGTTACAAAAAGTTGCACAGCATCGAGTTCATCAACACCCTCCCCAGAAACCCTTCGGGCAAAATTTTGCGACGCACATTGAAGGAGCGCGAGAAGAGCGCTATCCAGAACCGGGCTTCCCGGAGTTTTCGGAGGCAAGAAACTTGACTCATGCTAACGAGGATGCCCTTCTCGGCTAAGGTGGCTAAGTAGCTGGTGGGTGGATAGGGGCTGTCCTGATCAGAGTCTTTTCTGATGGTAGAGCTTCCACTGATCGTTTGTGGACTTGACCCTGAGAATATGAACAGGCTAACTGCGTCAAAAACGGGCTTGTCGTACACAAGCCCTGGCATCCAGGTTTGTTGACTCCATCTTTTCGGGCCAGGTCCACTATCCGCCTAAGAAGCAGTTGGATGTACTTGGTAGCCGTCTTAGACTGGTACTCGCGCTATGTGGTGAGTTGGGAACTGGATCAAACGATGCACTTACCCTTCGTGCTGGAGGCAGCGACACGAGCGCTCCAGCTCGCTCGTCCTTCGATTTGGAACAGCGATCAAGGATCGCATTTTACCAGTACAGCGTACATTCATCTGCTGAAAGAACATGGAGTGCATATCAGCATGGATGGCCGTGGAAGAGCATTAGACAATATTTTCACTGAACGATTGTGGAGAACAATGAAATACGAGGAGGTGTATTTGAAGCAGTATGAAAGCCCTCGCGAGGCACGGCAGGAGATCGCTGCCTATCTGCGGTTTTACAACGAGCAGCGTGTTCATCAAGCCTTGGAGTATCAGACGTCGGCAGAGGTCTACTTTGCCCCAGTTAGCAAGCAGATCACACCTTAAATCATCCGGTTTTGGTGTCTTGACAAAAGGGGGCACTATACCACCTCGTGAACAACAGTTTGAGGTCACAGTATTAACGTTAGAGCAAATACAGAAACTGCTCGCAGTCATAGAGGGACATCGCCTGGCAGTTTTGTTTAAACTGGCGCTAGCGACTGGTATGAGACGTGGAGAAATCATGGGGCTTAAATGGCAAGATATTAACTTTGAGCAAGCTTTGTTGCAGGTACGTCGCATCTTTACCCGCCAACCTGGGAATAGATATATTGAGGCTGAGCCAAAAACAGAGAAGAGTAAGCGTAGCATTATGCTTACCTCAATTGCTATTGAAGCTCTGAAACGGCATCAGATTCATCAGTTAGAAACAAAGTTAGCAGCAGGGCCAGATTGGGAAGAAAATGATCTGGTATTTTGTACAATGTTTGGAACACCGCTTAATCCAAATTGGGTGTTGAAGCGTTTTAAAAGTTTGCTGAAAAAGGCTGGTCTGCCTGACATGCGTTTTCATGATCTGAGGCATAGTGCGGCTACATTGTTGCTGAGTCTGGGGGTTCATCCGAAGATAGTGCAGGAGATATTAGGGCATAGCAGAATTGCAATGACGCTGGATACCTATTCTCATGCACTTCCAACGATGCAGCGTGAGGCAATGGGTAAGCTTGGTGGAGTGTTTAAGAAGTTCTTTAGTGAGTCGGATGAGCCACAAGAGAACGGGGGTGAGAATCCTGGTGATGTGTCTTCTGGCTAAATTGATGCTGGTTGTTGCACTGGTTGTTGTACTTAGTGGGGTGGGATGAAAAACAGTTATGCCTCAAGTGACTTCTGAGGTTGCTTGAGGCATCGTCTTTATAGTGGATAATGCCGAAGGGGGGACTCGAACCCCCATGCCCTTTCGAGCACAACGCCCTGAACGTTGCGTGTCTACCAATTTCACCACTTCGGCAAAATCATTCGCCAGGCTATTTCCTCGCCAAACGTGCCTCTATGATAGTGCATCCCAGGCGATTTGTCAAGAGTTTTTTCAGACCGGCCAGACCCTTCAACATACTGCAATTTCCCGCAAAATTGAATCACGTTCGCCTGAATTCTCCCCTTGACAATCTGCCCTTTCGTAGTATGATTGATCTAATTTTCAATCAATATAGAAACGAGAGGGAAAGGCGCATGATCCGCTAGCCTGCCATTCGCCAACAAAAAAATTACTGCTGCCATGCGATTTTATGATTACCTCTTGCCATAAATACGAAAAACCTATAAAATATTTCCAAAATTGATGGCAATAAACAATAAGTTAGGGGTAAAAATCCTTGACAACCACGAACTATTTCACTATACTCTGTCATAGTGATAATAAGCTGTCTCTTTGAGAGAAGATTTTTTATAGAGAAGAACGGAAGGCGCTGGATGACAAACCTGTTTGATAATCATATGCTGATCGCGGCGCTGCTGGCGTGGGCTACCGCCCAGGTCTGCAAGGCTACCTATGAGGTGCTGCGCCTGCGCAAATTCTCGCTCAGCCGTCTCGTCTCATCCGGTGGCATGCCCAGTTCGCACTCGGCACTCGTCGCCGGCCTGGCAACTGCTGCCGGGCGCCATGAAGGCGTCGCTTCTCCGGCGTTTGCCCTCGCGGTCGTGCTGGCAGGGATTGTGATGTACGATGCCGCCGGCGTTCGCTACGCAGTAGGGGTACAGGCGCACATTCTCAACGAAATTCTCCAGAAGCTCTTTCATGGTGAAAAAATTGGCGAGCAGCGCCTCTACGAGCTGGTCGGCCACACGCCGCTGCAAGTGTTTGCCGGCTGTCTGCTTGGTATTCTCGTAGGATTGTTTACCACGTACTGACTCAATAGTGCTATGGCAGAAACAGAATAGGAGTGGAAACCATGCGCATTGCCTTTTTTACTGAAACTTTTCTCCCGCAGACAAACGGAATCGTGACACGCCTTTGTCACACGCTGGCCGGGCTGCAAAAAAGGCATGGAGACCGTGTGCTGGTCATCGCGCCTGACATGCCGGGGCTACCCGCCAGGTACGAAGGAGCGACTGTCCTGGGCGTCCCCAGCGTCAGTCTGCCATTCTACACCGGCTTTCGCCTGGGACTTCCGCTGATGAGCGCGCAGACCAGGGCAGCCCTGACGGCCTTCTCCGCCGATCTCGTGCATGCCGTGAACCCGGTGGGGGGCATCGGCCTGCTGGCGCTCCACTATGCAGCACAGCACCATCTGCCGCTCGTGGCTTCGTTCAACACCAACCTGCCGGATTACGCGCGCTACTACGGCTTCGACGCACTTGAACAACCATTATGGCATTACCTGCGCTGGATACATAATCAAGCGCATCTCAATCTGTGTCCGTCATCACCTGTTCAGGCTCGCTTACAGGAACAGGGGATTCGTAATACTGCGCTCTGGCGCTCCGGCGTCGATACGGAACTATTCCATCCGCAACGGCGTTCTCACTTATGGCGTGAGAGGCTGACAAACGGCCATGCTGATGACCTTATCATCCTTTCTGTCGGGCGCCTGGCCGCAGAAAAGGGACTGGATCGGCTTATCGCAATCCTGCCTCAATTGCCCGGTTGCCATCTGGCACTGGTCGGAGATGGCCCGGCGGCGGCTCATCTACGGCAGATCGCCAGCGGTCTCCCTGTTACGTTCGCCGGGACGCTGACCGGCGCAGATCTGGCCGCCGCGTATGCCTCTGCCGATCTCTTCGCGCTCCCCAGCAGCACCGAGACCTTCGGCTTTGTCACGTTGGAGGCACAGGCAGCAGGGCTGCCGGTTGTCGCAGCCCGGCGCGGCGGGACGCTCTCCCTGGTGCTTGAAGGACAGAGTGGTCTGCTCTTTGAGCCAGATAGCCAGGAAGAGATGCTGTGTGCGCTGCGTACACTGATCGAGCAGCCTGAGGAGCGAGTACGTATGGGACTGGCCGCACGCCGCCATATCGAAACTGCCGGTTGGAGCTGGGAGGCAGCTATCAGCGATCTGCGTCTCCATTATGAGCAGGTCATCACAGCAGCCAGCAACGCTCGCACATCCAAAGCGCGGCAGGCACCGGTAGAGGCAGCCTGATACTCTCTCCTCGCTCTTCTTCACCCGCACACACGCCAGTCCTTTCTCCAGTGGGACTGCTCTGAAAGCCCTACCGGTTGAGAGAGAAAAAGATGATTATAAGGAATATTGGTCAATCACTTGTGTTTAAAATTTTTATCGATGAAAGGAGATTTTTATGCATAAATATACTACAGTCGCCCCGGCAGGCCAGCACATCCTGCCTGCGGGGATCGCTACCCTGAAAAATCGCACCCGCATGACACCTCAGGAAGCCCTGACCGCCGGAAAGACAGGGAAGGCCGATCTACACATGCACAGTACCTATAGCGATGGCATCGCTACGATTGAACAGATTCTCGATTACACTCAGAGACAGACTGATCTAAATGTGATCGCTATTACTGATCACGACGAGATTGAAGGGGCATTACGCGCACGCGACCTGTGGGCCAGAGGAAACTATCGCTTTGACCTGGTGGTCGGCGAGGAAGTCAGCACGAGCGAGGGACACCTGCTGGCGCTCTTTATCGAGCGGCTGATCCCGCCAGGCCTGAGCATGGAGCGTAGTATCGACCTGATTCATGAACAGGAAGGACTGGCCGTGATTGCACACCCGCTGCATCCCTTTTTTCGTGAGAGCTGCTCACAGGCCGTGATGGATCGCATTCACGCCGCCAGAGACGTCTGGTTTGACGGCATCGAGACATGGAACGCCAGTTTCTGCGGCCTCTCCAGCAATCCCGCTTCAACGCGGGCCAACCGTGCCATCTATGCCTTGCCGGAAGTGGGGAACAGCGATGCGCACTCGCTCGTCTCGATTGCTCGCGGCTTCACCTGGTTCCCAGGAACCAGCGCCCGCGATATGCGCAGGGCAATTGAGCAGGGATTGAGCGCGCCCGGCGGAAGCATGTGGAGCATACGTTCCTACTACGATTGGATTTACGGGGCAACCAGGCAGAGGAAACAGGCAGCGCAGAGGCAACCAGCCCTGGCAACTTAGCAGAAAACAAGGGCCAGGGGACGACACATCCCCTGGCCGGGGCGCGTCGGGTTCCCACATAGTGGGATTTGGTTCCCCAGAAGGGAACGGGTTCTCCCATTCCTCTTCATAATGGCTCACTTTTTCCTTTTCCTCACATTGCCAAAACTAAGAGCAGCAAACTATAATATATATAGCTGTGTTGCTGCCAGAAAAATATTATCTTTCTTTGGCACTCTATAGTGAAATAAGCAGTTACAGCAGCATAACACATTGTTACTTTTTCCAGGAAAGGACAAAAAGTGTGTTGAATAAAAACACTTTTGGACAGTTAGTGCGCGCCTATAGGGAACAGCGAGGCTGGTCACAGGGAGAGCTGGCAGAGCGTTGGGGGTACACGAGAGAGTATGTTTCCCAGATTGAGCGGGGGAAGCGTAAACTGGATAGCATGACACAGGTAATCCGCCTGGCTGATATTTTAGATATTCCGCAGGAAAAGTTAGAGGAAATCGGACGGGGAATCCCAAAAAGAAAAATAGACATTCAAAAACCAGAGCAGGCAGATAGCGCCATTCTACAAATGCTTCTTGCTCCTGGGCGAGATATGGTACAGCTCTCTTATATGCTCTGGATCGCAGATCAGGCCCCCGTTCTTGAAGAAAAATTACAGGAACTAACTGTTACTCTCGATCAAGCTTTAATTTCCTATCACGGCGAGTTTTTAAAACCTGCTCAACAGCTTCTTGCTTACACTCACCAGATGAGAGGACGGATTGCCTTTGATCGTCTTGATTTCGCGGCAGCTTCAGGTCATTTTTCAGAAATGGTAGATTTAGGACAGGAATTAAACGATCCAGACATTATTACAATAGGTATGGTTTATCAGGCAAGTTTGCTTAGAAAACGAGGAAGGTTCGAGACTTCAATCCGTTGTTTTGAAGCGGCTAAACCCTATGTTAAGGCAGCAGCAGAAGCCACAAGAGGAATATACTATGTTAATCTTTCAACTGTTTATGCGGATAGTGGGCAGGAAAAACCGTTCCTTGAGGCAATTGATTCAGCTTTAGAGATCGCTAAGGATATAAAAGAAAGTATTACGGGACTGGCTAACGATTTCAGCCTCGACGATGTCCTATGGGCGCAGGCCGGGGGATTTGCTGAGCTATGGAAGCCTGCCGAAGCTTTAAGAATTTACGAGCAAACTGATAAATTACGTCCGTTCAGGCCGCTTAGAGAACTTGGAGCCTATACGCTAGACAAAGGAGAGGCATATCTTAAACTTGGCGATTTAGAGCAAGGGATGAGCCTCTCTCTGAGAGGGATTGAGTTAGCAACTGAGTATCGCTCAAAACGGCATTTAGGTTGGGTGGAAAAAACGTATAACAGGCTAAAAGTCCTGCCTATCGGGAAAGAAAAGCAGTTAGATACGCTCAGAGATGCAATTGTAGAAGCAAAGAGAAAAATAGGCAATTAAAAATCTATTACCCATCTCATCCCGTAGAAAAACAACACGGGCTACCTTTGAAAAACTTGCTAAACGCGGCCAGGAGTGGGAAGATTGGCAAGAGCAAGTAGAAATTGCTCTCGCCATCACAGAGTTTCGTCGTGAGTTACGTAGAGAAACATCGTTTCACTACAAGGGAGAAGAAGAATGATACTACAGAATTCCCCGGTTAGAGTTAGAAATTGAAGCGTGTCGCGCCATATGGTTCAGACGTACCAAGCGCAAAAACAGTGTGAGGTATGACCTGGTAGATCACGTACGGTGGCGGCCCCGCGCTCGGCGCACTGTATTCGGCTGTGAGAGAGGTGCCGTCGTCGCTCACCTGCGCGGGCCATCCCCCGTCCTGATAGACCTTTGCGATGCGTGCCGCCAGCGTCGGGTCGGTCACCCTGCTCGCCGTACCTTCCACGACGATATCGAAATCGTGAGTGGCGACGGTGATGACACATTCAGGGTTGTGTTCCAGGTTTTTCGCCTTGCGGGTATTTGCTCCCGCAGTGAAGTAGAAGGCACCATCTACCCACTCGGCTCCCAGCGGCATAACATGTGGCCTGCCATCTGGACGCACCGTCGCCAACCAGTACGTATGCCGATCTGGTCCGCTGTTCTGAGCCTGCGTAACCGCCTGTTTCAGACGCTCACGTACCTTCGACCAGGGAATAAGCGGCGCACCATAGCCATCAAGATTTTGCTCGGCCTTTGGCTCACTCTTCATCGGCGCCATTCTGCCCTCCTTTTCTTTGATTACTACTGATCCTTACACCTTCTCTTAGAAGAAAAATTTCTTCGCCAGATCGTATCAGTTCTCGCCTGGAAAAACTTCTCCGATCTTGCTGTAAATTTTGAGATGAGATTCCCCCAGTTTTGCAGAGGGAGAGAAGGAATCATATAGAAAAAAAGGAGAGGCGCCGCTCGATCTGGCAGCGCCCCACCCTATCTACTGGCAAAGATTACGCCGTCTGCATTGAGGCGGTGCTGTGCAGTCCCAGTTCTTCAATGGTCTGCTTGCGCATCAGGAACTTCTGAATCTTACCGGTCACAGTCATCGGGAAGGCATCCACGAATTTGACATAACGCGGGATCTTATAGTGCGAGATCTGCCCCTTGCAGAACTCGCGGATCTCCTCTTCTGTCGCCTGCGCGCCCGGCTTGAGTTTAACCCAGGCACAGATCTCTTCTCCATACTTAGAATCGGGGACGCCGATCACCTGCACATCGCTGATTTTGGGATGGGTATAGAGAAACTCCTCGATCTCGCGCGGATAGACGTTCTCGCCACCGCGAATGATCATATCTTTGATGCGTCCGACGATATTGATATAGCCCTCGCTATCCATCGTCGCCAGATCGCCGGTATGCATCCAGCGCGCCTGATCAATCGCCTGGGCCGTCGCTTCGGGATTGTTCCAGTAGCCGAGCATGACGCTGTAGCCGCGCGTACACAATTCGCCGGGTGTGCCGACGGGGACAACCTTGCCGGTGGCGGGATCGACAATCTTGATCTCCACGTGCGGCATCACCAGGCCGACCGTGGAGACCCGGCGCTCCAGCGAGTCGTCCGCCCGGGTCTGCGTCGACACCGGGGAGGTCTCGGTCATCCCGTAGCAGATGGCCACCTCGGTCATGCCCATCCGGTTCACCACCTGCTTCATCACCTCCACCGGGCACGGAGAACCAGCCATGATCCCGGTGCGCAGGCTGGACAGGTCGTAATCCTCGGCCTGCTCGTTGAGCACCGCGAGCTCGGCGATGAACATCGTCGGCACCCCGTACAGCTAGGTGCACCGCTCGGCCTGCACCGCGGCCAGCGTGGCCACCGGGTCGAACGACGGCGCCGGGA
>JADBKA010000138.1 GCA_014896635.1 Ktedonobacteraceae bacterium | reverse complement strand
TTGGCGATGAGCGCGGAATCCTCTATCTGGTGATGCCTTTTATCGAAGGTGGCACGCTGACCAGCTACCTGCGCCGCAGTCTACCGGGCCTCGGTGAGGTTGCCGCTATTTATGAACAACTGCTTGATGCCGTCGAGTATGCTCACGAGCAGGGCCTCATCCACCGCGACATCAAGTCGTCGAACGTCTTACTGGAAGAGCGCCGCAGCGGGCCGCCCTACGTCTACCTCGCCGACTTTGGCCTCGTGCGCACAACACGCCAGCGTGACAACTCGCAGGCCGGCAGGCCAATCCCCCTCGACCAGGTACCCGGCACTCCTCACTACATGGCCCCTGAACAGACACGCGGCATCGTCACGCCGTTGACCGATATCTACGCCCTGGGTGTGCTGCTCTTCCAGATGCTGACCGGCGAACTACCCTATTATGATGCTGACGACGTGCGTGTGATCCAGATGCATCTCAGCGCCCCCATTCCCGCACCGAGCGAACGCGATACGTCGCTACCGCCCGAAATGGATGCCGTTGTGCGCCGCGCGATGGCGAAGCGGCCCGAAGCGCGCTACCGCAACGTCGCCGAACTGCGCCGTGCCTTCTTCGCCGCGCTCGAAGGACCGGCTCTGTCCCCTCGCTCCGTCGATATCTCCGCTTTCCCTGATACTCCCTCTGTTGCCCGTGCTTCTGAAGATTTCAATGTACTTAAAAAAGAGGAGGATATCTCTCACGCTGATAGTTCAGCTATACATAACCTGCACATAGAAGACGCCAGTGAGCCATCGGGCGAGCTGGAAGAAGTCAGGGCTGATCAGATTGCGACTGCACCGCGCCTTCCGGCGCGCCGCTCTATCCCTGCTGCGCTCGAAATGCCTGCAACCGATCTTGACGCGCCGGGTTCTGAGCGCCAGTCGGCTGCATTGCGTGGGCGCACGCTGGATGATACCCGGCATGGACTGCGTATCACCGACGCGATCCGACCCTCGCGGCCACCGCAGGCCGCGCTGCGTATCACTGAAGAACCGGCTCCACACGACCCTGTGCTCAAAGGCGGGAAGCGAACTGCGCGCCTGCGGCGTGTGAATATGCTACTGGTCATTGCCATGCTCGTGCCGGCGCTCTTGCTGGTGCTGGCGCTGATGCCGCGCCTGCTCGGATGCAGCTTCTTCCCATCGGGCTTTCCTGTTTTTGGCACTCCGCCCGTCGCCACCGTCTACATCACTTTACAGAGCCGCACCTTGCAGGACAAATACCTGCTGACCGCCTCACCGCAGGTCAAAGAGGCGAATCTCGTCTCGCATACGATTCCTGATCGCCTGTTGCAACAGAGTGCGAACAGCAGCGCGACTGTCCAGGCCAGCGGCACAAAGCAAATTGCAGGTGTCCAGGCTCGCGGCAGCGTCGTCTTTTTTAATGGTGGCGACACGGCGGTGACAGTGCCGAGCGGCCAGATTCTCACCACGTCTGCCGGCGTGCGTATCCAGATCGTGCAGAGCGTCAACGTGCCGGCCAGCCGGGACGGCGGCCGGGCCAGCGCCCAGGCCATTGCCGTCCAGAGTGGCACGGCAGGCAATATTCCCGCACATGCGCTCGATGGCCCTTGCTGCAACAATACGTTGACCGTCAGGAATGTCGCGCCTTTCAGCGGCGGCGTTGATCCGCAGACTGTGCAGATCGTCACCCAGGCCGATCTGGAGAGCGCGCAGAAATCTCAGGTACAGAAACTGGAACAGCAGCTTGCGCAACAGTTTCAAAAAATGTTACAGAAGGATGAAGTCATCGTCGGCTCGCCCGTCTATAAAGTCACCACCACCGCCGATAGGCAGGCCGGCGACCAGGCTGAACGTGTGCAGGTGAGTGTCAGGGTTGAAGGGAGCGTCTCCGCCTATGATCGCACGCTTGCCACGCGCACCGCCTCACAGTTGCTGCGTGCTCAGGCTGTTCAGACGCTGGACAGCAACTACCAGTTGCAGGGCGAGATAACTGCTGCTGCTCATACCGTGCAAGCTGGTAAAGATGGGATTATCTACGTCAGTGTACCGGTACAGGGAGTCTGGACTTACACGCTTTCGCCGCAAGTGGAAGACAAATGGCGACAATCCATTCGTGGAGCTACCTCGGCCGCCGCTCTTGCTTATCTCAGCGCGCAGCCCGGCATAGCCACTGTACGTGTCAGCCTGCCTTTTGGCACTGATCACGTTCCTGAAGGCATCCAGGACATCAAAATCGTCATCGTCGGCCGCTGAAGCTAACAGAGAATCTCCAAACTCCCCTATGCAGAAAAGGGGGATAGGATTGGAGAGAGGCCATTGACGAGCATGGCCATAACCTGTTGCGCCATTGTTTCCAGAGTTGCATCTCTTGCACCCTGTCGCCATTGGGTTCCTGCCCCGAAGATGGCCCAACTGATAACCGTTGCAATCATCTCTACAGAAGCGGGAAAAGATGTCTCAGTAGCCTGAGCATTTTTGAGCATCTTGACAAGCACTTGATAAATTTCCTGTTGTACGGCTATCTCCAGCACCGATTCTATCGGTTTGTCAGCCAGCCTGCAATGCTCATATGTACGCGCAAGATAGTCCATCGTCGTCAGGGTGAGCAGACGAGTATTCTCCCTGTTCAAAGAGGGAGATGTTAGAAACTGTGCAGGGAGAACCCGTTGAAATTCCTCACGAATGTAGTCATCCAGCAGAGCATATTTATCGCTGAAGTGCAAATAAAAAGTGCCACGATTCACCGATGCCCGTGTAGTGATATCATGGACCGTCAGGGCCTGAAAGCTCTTTTCTTCTAATAGCTGTCTGATCCCATGTTGCTTTCAGAGAAGCAACATGGGATGAAATCTTGATAGCCGTCGAGATCCGTCCCGCCACCGGCGGGACTGGCAAGATGCTTGCGCATCTTGCCCATCTGAACGCAAGGGAGTATGAGAGCCTCATGCAGTAGTTGGCGTGTTCGTTGTGTTACCTCGCCTGGCGCTGCGTCGTTGTCTCCTATGGGGAGTACAGAGGCGGCGCCCGGCAGCGTTGCCCTGTGACGGTTTTTTTGCTTTTAAAGAAATAAAAATTATCTACAGTACAGGTGCGGACGTGGCACAGAAAATGCAGCAACAGAAAAGAGCGTATGCGCGACTATTCGCGCCTTCTTTTCTCTTCCTGATCGTCGTCACTGTCACCGCTGCCTGCGCCCCCCTGGCAGACCAGGCGCAGCAGCCCACACAGCCCACACAGGTCACACTGGATCAGGACGCGCGTGGCCACCCCATCTCACCCAAATCCGACGCCGCAACCTTCACGACTGAGGCTGCCTTGCGCGCCTACCTGGCCCGCGTTCAGCAGATCATGCGCGGCATGACGCTCGAACAGAAGCTCGGCCAGCTCATCATCGTCGAATACACCGGCGCGAACTACCAGGCCAGCGGCCTGTACACGATGATCAGCCAGCAGTACGTCGGCGGCTTTATGTACCAGGAGAGCAACCACAACTTTGACCCGCCCTGCAACCAGGAAGCTGCCGTCATGGCCTTCTCGCGGCAGGCCCAGGCCGATGCCCGTATTCCCCTGCTTATTGCCACTGACCAGGAAGGCGGCCTTGTCAACCGTCTTTATCGCTTTCATGGCTACCTGCCGTCAGCCCAGGAGATGGCGGCCAGCGGCGATCCTGCCGTTGTACGCCAGCAGGGGACACAGACTGCACGCTGGCTGCGGGAACTCGGTATCAACGCCGACCTCGCCCCCGTTGTCGATGTACATGCGACCGACCCTGCCATCCTGGCGACGCGCATGTTCGGGCGCAATCCGCAGACTGTTGCTACCTATGCCTCGGCCTTCCTGGCCGGCCTGCAAGAAAACCGTGTCGCCGGCACGCTCAAGCACTTCCCCGGCCTCGGCTCCATCACCTCTGATCCCCACGATGGCCTGCCCATTGTCAGGCGCAGCATGACCGATCTAGAAAATATTGACCTGGCCCCCTACAAGCTGATGATCAAGCGCGACAAACCTGCGATGATTATGTCAACCGATGTGCTCATGCCTGCCATCGACCCGGAACTGCCTGCCGAGCTATCGCCGAAGGCCATTGATGGCCTCCTACGCGGCCAGCTTGGCTATGATGGTGTTGTCATCACCGACGGCCTCTACATGAAGGGCATCAGTGATCGCTGGACGTTGAGCGAAGCGGCAGTGCTTGCCATCATTGCTGGCAATGACCTGATCGAAGGACCCTATTCCCCCGCTACTGTCGCTGCCGTCGTGGATGCGCTCAAGCTGGCGATACAGGATGGGCGTCTCACGATGGCTCGCATTGACCAGTCGGTGGCCCGCATCCTGCTCATGAAGCTGCAATACGGCATCATCCAGTAAGAAGATTGCTTGCGTATCGTTTCAGGGCAGGGTAATCAGCCCCATCTGCGCTTTCAGCGCGATAATGCGGTGCAGCGATTGACGCAGGCGCGCCTGGGAAATGCGTCCTGACTGGACTGCCACTGTGACGGCAGAGACCGTTGCCGCCAGGCGGTCTGGCTCGATGGGACACTCGATGATATCGTTACCTGCCAGTAGAGCGCGTACGCTTGCCTCGGCAATCGCCTGAGATGGATTAGTAAATCCCTGCTGCTGCATAAACTGGATGAGGCCCTGCGCGCTCATCGCATCGGTGATCACGACCCCCTGGTAGCCCAGTTGTCCACGCAATACCTGGCTGATCAGGACCGGCGAGAGCGAGGCCGGTGCATTCTGATCATAGGCGGGTATCATAACATGTGTTGCCATGATCATCCCCGGCTGGTGTGAAAGGAGCGCGCGGAACGGGGCGAAGTCAACGGCGTTGAGCTGGGCCTGAGTTTTCGTGATGGTTGGCAGGCCGTAATCGGGGTTTGCGGGCGCGGAACCAATGCCGGGCCAGTGCTTCAACGTTCCTACCACGTTGTGCTGCTGCAAACCATCCAGAAAGGCTCCCGCATACGTAATCACCTGGTCAGCGGTAGTGCCGAACATCCGGCTCTGGTCCACAGCTCCCCCTTGTGCAATGTCCGCCAGCGGCGCGAAGTCGGTGTTGATGCCGGCAGCGCGCAGGCGTTGCGCGTACAACTGTGCCTGGGCATAGGCGCGCCGGGGATCGCCTGTGGCTGCGAGCGCCTGTGGTGAGGGTGTCGGGCCATAATAAGGCGCGAGGCGATCAACGTTTCCCCCCTCCTGGTCTGTAGCAATGATCAGCGGTTGATTGGCATGGGCCTGGAGATCATGCACCAGTTGGGTGAAGCCGTTCAGTGTCGTGGGCTTGAGCGGCCCGCCGTTGTACTGGTTGAAAACGATAGCGTTAGCGATGGCCCATTGCTGCAACGGCTGGTCGAAAGAAGCTGTATAGCCATTGGTATAGACGGCCAGCATGAGCAATTGTCCGATCTGCTGTGCCTGCGTCAGGTGATTGATGTAGGCGTCGATGCGCTGATCGAGCGAGGGTTGTGGAGAAGGTTGTGCCGTCGCAGGCGGAGAGCGCGTTGGCATTAGCGTAGGAGAAGGAGAGAGCGCCGGCGACGGGGATACGCTCGTGGTAGGCGTAGGACGAAGCACAGGACCGGCAGGCGCAGGTCGCAACGGGCCTATAACGAGCAACAGGACAATAATCGCCAGCAGGCAGAAGAGGGCAAGCAGGAGCAACAGGCGCTGCAAACCAGTCAGGCGGGACCAGAGCCGGCGCCGATCATGTTGCGGTACGGGAGATTTCATAAAGAGAATCCTTCCTGCCTGCCTTTTGTTTCACGGCAAACCCGTTTAAAAGGTGAGGGAGAGAGATATCCCTCTTTCTCCCCTCTCTCGAAGGAGAAAGACAAAAAAGCTATAGCCTCACCATCTATGGCGGAGGCCCCGCCGGTCCTCCTGAACCCCTCTTCAGTTTATCACAAACGCGAGGTCAATTTTGCTCTCTTACCCGTGATGGGTAGAGAGAATCTGGGCCGTGATGCCGAGGTCCGCCAGCCCATGCGGGTGTGCCTGCGAGAAGCAGCAGGGACAGTGTTCCTGCCAGCTACGCAAGCCATCGAGGCGTCCCCATTGTTCGGTGCAGGTCACGCAGATCTCCAGCGGACCTTCCCCGCCTTCGCGTTCTGCGGTGGCTGTTTCATGCCCGGCCTGACGACACGTCTCAGTAACAATGAGCAGTGATGGCGACTCGTGTGCAGAGAATATCTGGCTCATATATTTTTTTCTCCTCCCTGGAAATTTCAAGATCAAGTCGTTCTACGATATAAATTGTAGTCCAGAAGCGCAAAATATGCCAGTGCAGTGGGGAGCTGCTGTCCCTGGACCTCCCCGACCGGGCTTGATAGCGCAACTGCGTTGTGAATACAATGGAGAGAGCCGGGTAGGAGAAAACTATACAGAAGTGCTGGCCCGGCGAAGATCCCTGCTGGACATGGGTAAGGCAGGTAAGTGGCAATCTGATTGTGGCCATTGTTCCAGGAGGATCGGGAAAGGAGTGAATGGTGACAGAAACTCTCAGCGCACAGCTTGCGGTCACGCCGGAACAACTCCGCCGCCGCGTTGATCCTGCCAGGCTGCCCTCGACCAGCGCCGACGTTGCACCGCTCGAAGGCACTATTGGTCAGCCACGCGCGGTTGATGCGCTGGCTTTTGGCCTGGAGATTGGCGCTCCTGGCTATAACCTCTTTGTGGCCGGTTCCGCCGGCTCAGGGCGTGAACGTACCGTCCACGATTTCCTGCAACAGTTTGCTCCTACACGGCCCACGCCGCCGGACTGGGTATATGTTTACAACTTTGCCCACCCTGATCGACCCAATGCGATCCGCTTGCCGGCAGGCCGGGGACGCAAGTTTGCGGCTGACCTCGATAATTTTTTGGAAGCGGCTCAGCGTGACATTCCACGCGCCTTCGAGAGCGAAGACTACGAGCGCCGCCGCCGCCAGGCTCTCTCCGAACTGACGCAACAACGAGACGCCCTCTTCGATCAACTCCAGACTTTCGCACGTGAACAGGGCTTCGCTCTGGAGATGACCCCGGCGGGCATCGTGACTGTGCCTCTCAGCCGGGGGCAACCACTCTCCGATGAAGAGTTCCGGCGCCTGCCCGCTCAGACCCGGCAGGAGCTTGAGCAGCGCAGCCATACCGTCCAGGAACGGACCGCCGAGACCCTGCGCAAGATTCGCCTCTTACAGAAGGAAGCAACCGAACGAGTACGACAATTGGACCGCGATGTAGCGCTTTTTGCCGCTGGCCCGCATCTTGACGAACTTCATGAGAGCTACAGTGACCAGCCAGAAGTGCTGGCGTACCTGGATCAGATCAAAAACGACCTGCCGGAGCATCTCGACGATTTTCGCGGCGGGAGCGAAGGCGAAGGACAGCAGGCTGCCGTCCTCAGTAATCTCGCAGCGATGCGGCGTGAGGAGCACCTGGCTCGCTACGGTGTCAACGTCTTCGTTGACAATAACAGTCTCAAAGGCGCGCCGGTTGTTGTCGAGCGCAATCCGACCTACTACAACCTGATTGGCCGCATCGACTATCGTGCTACCTTTGGCGCCATGATCACCGATTTCCGCCAGGTCAGGCCGGGGGCGCTCCAGCGGGCCAACGGTGGCTTTCTTATTTTACATGTCCTGGATGTGCTGAGCGCCCCGTTTGCCTGGGAGGCTCTCAAGCGCGCCCTCATCTGCGGCGAAGTCGCTATCGAGAACCTGGGAGAGCAATACACGGCCCTGCCCACCGAACGTCTGCGGCCTGAGCCGATTCCTCTCGACGTCAAGGTGATTCTGATCGGCCCGCCGGATGTCTACTACCTGCTCTACCGGCTCGATCCCGACTTTCAGGAACTGTTCAAAGTCAAAGCCGACTTCGCGCCGGATATGCACTGGAGCGATGAACACGTCAACAACTATGTGGCTTTTATCGGGCGGCGCGTGCGTGAGGAGAATCTGCGTCACTTCAGCCGCGAGGCGATGGCCCGCGTGATCGAACATGGCGCGCGACTGAGCGAGGATCAGCGCAAGCTTTCCAGCCGCCTGCGTGATATTGCCGACGTGGTGAGTGAAGCGAATTACTGGGCCGGCAAGGCCGGGCATGAGCTGGTGCAGGCGGATGACGTGAAGCAGGCCATTGAGCGGAGGCAATTCCGCTCCAACCTCGTCGAAGAGCAGATCCAGGAGATGATCGACAACGGCACCATCATGATCGACACCGCCGGCGCCAGAGAGGCCCAGGTCAACGGCGTGGCAGTGATCGACCTCGGCAGTTATACCTTTGGCAGACCCTCGCGTATCAGCGCCCGCGTTTCCCTGGGTCGCGGTTCGGTCCAGAGCATCGAGCGCGAAATCAAGCTGTCGGGTCCGATCCACTCGAAAGGCTTCCTGATCCTCTCTGGCTACCTGGCCGGCCAGTACGGCCAGCAGTATCCGCTGGCAGTCAGTGCTACCATCACGTTTGAGCAATCCTACGACGAGGTTGAGGGCGATTCTGCCTCATCAACCGAACTCTATGCGCTGCTGTCGGCGCTCTCCGGGCTGCCGCTGCGCCAGAGCATCGCCGTTACCGGCTCGGTCAATCAGCATGGTGAGATTCAGGCCGTCGGCGGTGTCACAACCAAAATCGAGGGATTTTTCGCTGTCTGCAAGGCAAAAGGCCTCAATGGCGAGCAGGGCGTGATCATCCCGGCGGCAAATGTGCCGAATCTGATGCTTGATGATGAGGTGATCGACGCCGTGCGGGCCGGCCAGTTTCATGTCTGGGCGGTACATTCCATCGACGAGGGGATCGAACTCCTCACAGGACGCCCGGCGGGACGGCGTGGTTCCGATGGACAGTACCCCGAAGGAACAGTGCATCGCCTGGTCGAAGACCGCCTGCGCAGCTATGCCGAACGCCTGCGCTCCTTCACCGCCGAGAGTGGCCGCAACGAGACCAACCTGCCGGGCGAGCGATAGCTGCTCCACCCTGCACTGCACACCGTCTGGCCTATATTGCCCGTAAACGGTGAATATGATTAACATGATGAATCTGGCGGGAAGCTACTCCCACATGATGGGAAGGCTTCCCCCTTTTCTTTTCTGAGGCTTGTGTAATAAAAAGCTCTACTTCTAGTAAGGTGACATAATATACGTTTGGATGGTCCGTAAAATATTAATGGATTCTTTACTGCTTTTTTATGACGAACTTATCGTGTCTATATTATACTATACTCTATCTTGATGATGTGTGAAACGTGTGAGGAGGTTATGTTTCTTATGCAACTACAAAAGCAGGTACATGTGCCGGAGCGCAATGCGTACCTCAGCGTAGATACGCAGGCGTGGCAGCGCATTCATCGGCAGGTCTTCTGGCTGGCGGATGGCCGGCGTGATACGCAACGTATAGCCACGTTACTTCACAAACCCCTTCCTCTCGTTGAAACAGTCATTTCTGAATTACGGCAGGTTGATTGCATTAGATTACGTAGTGAAAGGAAAGTGCTGGTCATGAACAAAACACTGTTGAAAGAAAGCTTTGCGATGATCGCCCCTTATAAAGAAGCGTTTGCCCGCAGTTTCTATGAGCGACTCTTTGAGGAATACCCTGAAACGCGGGCGCTCTTCGCCAGGACAGATATGCGCCGCCAGCAAGGGGCGTTGATGGCGACTCTGGCGACAGTGGTGGCGGGAGTTGAGCGTGGCGAGAATCTCACTCCTGTCCTTCAGCATCTTGGCAGCAAGCATAAAAAATATGGAGCTAAAACAGAGCATTATACCCTGGTGGGCGCAGTTTTGCTCGAAACACTTCATGATTATCTCGGCTCTCGTTTTACGCCTGAGATACAGGAAGCCTGGGAAGAGGCGTACGAGATCATCAGCCTTCAGATGATTGAAGGAGCAAGCATACTCACGCAGTGACGAACATATGTCAGGGCGACATTACGACAGCTTGTCTGCTAGACTGTGATGGATAGACCCTGCCTGTGACGAGTTTCGATGCCGGAAGCGAATCTGGGGCGAAGGCGTTTTCAGACGGGGCGGGCGCTGGCAGGCTGCATTCTCTCTGTTATGCTGCTGTAGCCCTGCATAATCGCTCGCTTGCGCAGGGGTGGGATGTTCAATCTGCCTGACGAGGCTCGGACTGGTGGGATATAATAAGCATGTCGCTGAACGCGCGACACATGTTATCTCAACTAGAACAGGAGGAACATCACATGAAGCCGATGCAGATTGGCCGTATGCATCCCCACCCCTATGCCAGCAGAGATATTGCCGTTGAGCCGAATCCGCCCCAGGTTGGCGTTCCCACCAGGCTGATGATGCGCCTGAACAATCCTGGCACTGAGCCGCTTGTAGTCCAGCGCGTGGAGATGAAAATTGCACGCTTCGGCATGGGTATGGCCTGGGAATCCCTACCGCCACTCGGCCCTTTCCGCTTGCCGCCCGATCCTGAATACATTGAAGAGGTCACAGTCGAGTGGACCCCGACTGAAGGCGGGCATCGTTGCGTACGGGCCGCACTCTTCATCGAGACACTTCCTCAGCCGTTGCGTGCTGGACGTAATCTGTATGTCATCGAATCCCCGGCAGAGCAGCACATCTGGAGCATTCCTTTCCACGTTGGTAACCCGACCGGGCGAGCGGCGCCCTTTACTTTCGCTTTCAAGGGCGAACTGCCAGATGGCATCTCGGCGCGCCTGGTAGCAGAACATCGCGCCCTCAAACCCGGCGAGCAACTCTGGCTCGAAGCAGGCCAGGAGCTTCCCGCTGTGCTCCGTCTTTTGGCCCACGACGAGCGTGAGCTGCACACAATTCACAGTATCGAAGCTTTTCTAGGCGGCCAGTTTCTTGACGGCATCCAGGTTGAATTACACCGGCCTGCGCTTGTCTCCTCTACTGAGCCGCGACTAGCGCCCCGCCGTGCTCGCGCCTTCACGCCCGAATCCGCTGCAGTCTTGCTCAAATAGCGCGGCGCGCAGAATAGAAGTTCTTCCTTGTCTCGCTTGACTGATGAGGCTGCCCGCCTGGCCTTGCCAATCTTACGATCAGCCGGTAAGATATGGGAGAGGAGAAAAGAAGAGCCAGTTTTTAAGGAGCTTCTATCTTAATGCCGCGTGTGATAGGGATTACTGGCAACATTGCCTGTGGGAAGACGCTGGTCGGGCATATGTTGCTAGAACTGGGAGCTGAGCGATATATTGACGCGGACGCTGTTGTGCATCGTTTGTATGCCGCAGGTCAGCCGGTTGCGCTACAGGTGGCGCAGGAGTTTGGTCCGGCGATGCTGGCGCCCGATGGCAGTGTGGACCGTCGGGCGCTAGGTGTGCTCGTTTTTCGGGATGCCGGGGCGCTGCGCCGCCTTGAATGCATAGTCCATCCTGCTGTGAGTGTCGCCTTGCAAGAGGAACTGGCGGCGGTCAGCGCGAGTGGAATCGCCGTGATTGATGCTGTGAAGCTGCTGGAGGGTGGCTCATCCGCCTTTTGCCAGAGCAAGTGGCTGGTGATCTGTCCCGAAGAACAGGAACTGGCCCGTCTGATGGCGCGCAACGGCTTGAGCAAAGAGGAAGCGCGAGCGCGCCTGCGCGCGCAACCGGATGCCGAAGCCAGAAAAGCCCTGGTTGATGAGATCATTGACAACGGTGGCAGCATCGAAGAGACGCGGCGCCAGGTTGTTGCCGCTTTCGAGCGTTTCTGCCGCAAATTCCCGGCATAAAAAGCTTTAAGCGAAAAGATGGTCCAGGAGGTGTCCCCTTTGGAGTGTCTCCGAAAACCTCTTTTTTTCTTGTTTTTCTCTTTTGAGAAAGAAGGAATATCCTCTCAAGTTAACGCGCATGGAGTATTCCCACCTCTTTCCCATTCTCGAAAAGGTCGCGTGACCATGCACTAGGAATAAAGTGGTGCTGCGTGCTATACTACGCAGAGATTCATCATGTATTCTTGAGCCGGTAGAAGGCAGAGTATAGAGGAGATTTTGACTTACATATGGACGAAACACATAACAGTTCATCTGCTGATCGCGGCAGCAACAATACAAATGGTAAGGGAGTTCCTGCTCGCTTTGTAAGGCGTGGTG
>JADBKA010000137.1 GCA_014896635.1 Ktedonobacteraceae bacterium | reverse complement strand
CCTTGGGAGGGGCTGGTGGCTGGTACCTCCTCTCAAAGAGGCTGGAAAAACCGCAGCCGCCCAGCGTCGCAACGGACGGCACACCACCTGCTACCATCACAACGCCGGCCCCTGATCAGCCAAAAGCCCTGGTTTTCAAGGGACACCTGGCGCCCGTCAATGCGCTCGCCTGGTCTCCCGATGGCAAACGTATCGCATCGGCCAGTGATGACAGGTTTGTGCAAATCTTTGAGGCTGGCAGCGGCAAGCGCCTGGTCATCTACTCAGGCCACAGCGAAGAAGTATCCGCAGTCGCCTGGTCCCCTAACGGCAAATTCATCGCCTCCGGTGGACAGGATGGGACCGTGCAGATCTGGGATGCCAGCAACGGCAACAAAATCTTTACCTACCAGGGTCATAAGGACCGCGTCAATTCGGTCGCGTGGTCAAATAACAGTCTCCTGCTTGCCAGCGGCAGCGAAGACAAGACCGTGCAGGTCTGGAGCGCAATAGGCGGCAAGCTTGTATTCATCTTCAAAGGGCATACTGCCGGCGTGCTCTGCGTCGGATGGCAGCCGGACAAGATAAACAGCAGCATCGCTTCCGGTTCCTGGGATGGCACCTTGCGCGACTGGGCGACAGTGCAGCATGGTAATCACTTCGATGCCGGAGAGCAGATTTTCAACTACGGTGGACATGGCAAGAACGAGGTCTACGCCCTGGCCTGGTCCCCCGATGGCAATTTTATTGCTTCGGCAGGCGCCGATCAGGTAGTGCAAATTTCAAACGGCCTTGATGGAACTCCCAGAAAACCCTTTTTTGAAGCTCACCTGAGCAAACAGCATGTCAATCCAGTACGTTCCCTGGCCTGGTCTCCCAACGGCAGCCTGATTGCTTCCGGCGATACCGATGCGGCAGTTCTGGTGTGGCAAGTTGCTGGCAGGAAGACCACTTTTACCTACCGAGGGCATAAGGGAGCAGTCAATGCGCTGGCCTGGTCCCCCGACGGAAAAACCATCGCTTCTGCCAGCGCAGATAATACCGTTCATGTATGGCAGCCATCATAGTAGGAGCCAAAGAGGTACACCAGCATGCACTATAACTCCATACCATACAATATGAACGCCAGGCAGGTGCGGCCTCCACAGCCCCTTTCCTCGCGGCACAATAGAGTCCAGGGCGCACGCGCAGCAAAGCCTTCGCCGGGACAGCGAACAGGCAGGCTGAGGTCGCGCCGTACCTTCTTGCTGCTCTTGCTGGCAGGTATCGTAATCACTGCCTCACTGCTCGTGGCTGCCGATTTCCAGAAGAGCGGTTCAACGCTCCAGGTACAGGTCGGCAACCAGCAGGCAGCGCTGCTCGATCTCAATCAGGGTGTCTCTATCAGCCCCTATCTGCTGGGGAGCAACGCCTTCCCCAAAGCAGGAAGCCGCGCCAAAGACCCGCAAGGCAGAGGATTCATGAACTACAGCGACCAGGTGCAGCAGGGACTGCGTTCAGCCAGCGTCAAACTCCTGCGCTACCCAGGCGGAAACTGGGGAGAGGAACACACGCTCTCTGCCGAGCAACTCAACGACTTCAGCAATCTCTTAAACCAGGTCGGGGCTGAGGGCATGCTCCAGGCACAACTTTCGGACCCGCTCGATGTGACACCCGTTCCTTTGCAGAAAAGAGCTACTCGCGCCGCGCTACTTGTAGATTATATGAATAACAGCAAAAGCATTCAGCGTATAGGAACAAACATCCCGTTCCATCGCATCGCCTACTGGACCGTCGGGAACGAGCCTGATTTGCTCACAAACCCTGACACTCGCCAGAAGTACACAGCCAGCGAGTATGCCGACGCATTCATTACCTATTCTCTTGCCATGCACGAGAAAGATCCGACCATCAAGATCTTCGGCCCTGAGATCAGTCACTATCAAGGACCAAATAGCCTGAAAGACAGACAGGGCAAGCCCTGGATGGAAACATTCTTACAGACCATCGCACAATATGAGCGAACACATAACCTGTCCTTCCACCTGATCGATGGCGTCTCTTTCCACTACTACCCACTCGGCAACACCGGCGGGAATACCAACACTCTGGCGAATGACCCGGCACAATGGAGCACTTCTCTGCCACCATTGCGCCAGTTCATCAGACAGCAATTTGGCCGAGACATCCCTCTCGCCATTACCGAGATCAACGCCAATTCCGGTGGTCCCCTGCCTGCGCAGGCGTCGAGCACACTCTGGTGGGCCGATACGCTTGGCAAACTGATGAGCAACTGGGTTGAATATGTCACTTTCTTCTCTACAGAAGGTGTAAATAACCCTTATCCGCTCTTTACCGGTAAGGATCTCAAGGAGACGGCTATGCTGCGTGTGATGCAGCTCTTCGCCCGGCTCCAGCCCAGATTCATCCCGGCACAGGACAGTTCAGGGCCTGTCAGCATCTATGCCACGCGGGACAATAACCAGAACATAGTGAGCCTGTTGCTCATTAACAAAACGACACAGGCGCAACATATCAGAGTACAGGCCGGTAGCATCATTCCTTTCGGCCAGTGGCATAACGCTGACCTGACTCTTCAGGGGCAGACAATAGCCATGCTGACCCTTCATCGCAACGGTCGCAATGAAGCACTCGGTTTCAGCACTATTCCTGACACCCAGCAACCAGTTCCAGATATCCAGCCAATCCCTTTACGATAAGCCTTAGACAACAGAGGAGAGAAGATGAGCATGCCAGAGATTATCATTTCGATACTCCAGTACCTCTACCTGGGTATCATTCTTGTAATGACTGCTCAGGCCATTTTCAATATTCGACTGCGACTCTACATCTGGGAAGAACCAAAGCAAGCCTGGTTGAATAGCGCACCAACCATTTACCAGGCCCCTCGTCTCTCGTTTACGATCCTGTTGCCGGCCTATCATGAGGAAGATGTCTATGCAGACACGATTCAGAAGGTCTATGACCTGAACTATCCTAAAAAGCTGGTGCAGATCATCGCTCTCCTACGCGAGCACGATACCGGCACAATCAAGGTCGCTCAGGAAAAACTCAAGCAACTGCGCGCACCCAATGTCCAGTTACTCGTCACCAACGACAAACACGGGGGGAAACCACACCAGTTGAATCTTGGACTGCGGGTGGCAAAAGGAGATATTGTTACGATCTTCGATGCCGAGGATGAGCCACATCCCGACATCTTGCAAGTGATCAATACCACCTTTTTGAATGAACCGGTCGATGTGATACAGAGCGGCGTGCAGTTAATGAATCATAACACCAAGTGGTTCTGCTTCCTCAACGTGCTGGAATACTTCTTCTGGTTTAAATCATCGCTGCACTTCTTTGCAAACTGCGGGATAACCCCACTGGGAGGCAATACCGTCTTCGTCAGGCGCATCCTTATGCAGCAACTGGGAGGCTGGGACCACACCACGCTGACTGAGGACGCCGATCTGGGCATACGCCTCTGCATTGCGAAAGCGCGAGTGCGCATTCTCTATGACGACGAGTTCGTGACGAAGGAAGAGACGCCACATACCATAGAGCAATTCATCAAGCAGCGCACACGCTGGAATCAAGGCTTCATCCAGATCCTTTTTGCCGGGCGCTGGCTGCAACTGGAGAAGTTCTGGCAAAAAATGCTCGCCTTCTACATCCTGATCCTACCAGAACTCCAGGCGTTCTTCGCATTGATGGTACCGGTCTCCATCATTATGTTCTTCTTCGTCAAGCTCCCGGTATGGATGGCAATTCTCACCTTTCTGCCGTTCTACTGCTTTATCCTTGCCATGTTCATCGACCTGGCGGGACTGCATGAATTCGTGAAGGTGCATCATCGCCCCTGGAAATGGCGCGAAGCCTTCACACTGCTGCTGGCCTTCTACCCCTACCAGATGCTACTGGGGCTTGGCGCGATACGCGCGGTGTGGCGGCAGATCAAAGGGTCTACCAACTGGGAGAAGACCGCTCATATCGGCCAGCATCGAGGCCACTAACTCGTATCAGAAATTTTCGCAAAGAGGAAAGAGGTCAGCAATATGAAGGAAATGCGCGCGCCAGAAGGGCGGGGACAGGCACCCAACCAGCCTCCTTTCGGGCATCCTCACGCTGGCAGGCCGCCCGCACCGCCTGCTTCCGGCAATGCCGGGCCACAGATGAACCAGCAAGGGCGTCCACCGCATCCACAACGAGACCCGGACCGAGACCCCGGCAACGTGACACTCTTCCGAACCGGGAACTTCTTCGTCCATGCCTTTACAGCTCTGCAAAAAACTGGCCTGCTCCAAAAAACGGGTCTGCTCTCCAGAGCAAGCGGCGAGGCGACACTCATCGAGCGTATACAGTGGATCTCTTTCGAGAAGCAGCGCCTGATGGCCGCACAGACGCGCCTGCTGCCTCAGATTGAAGCCATCAATATGGCACAAAGGCAGGAGATCATGCTTCCCGCCTGGGTTGAAGCCATTGGCGTTGCTCTTGTCCTGGCCATTATTCTTTTTGTCCAGGTATTCAATATATTCAACTTTCCGGCTTACAAAACAGATGAAGGCACGACTATGGCGAATGCCTGGGCCATCCTGCATGGAGACATTACGCCATATACCTACACCTACGATCATCCACCGCTCGGCTGGGTACAGATCGCCTTCGGGACACTCTTGACGGGCGGCATCACCAGTTTCGGCAATGCCATCAATACCGGTCGCATTCTCATGCTGGTGATGGCTGCTGCCAGCTCGCTGTGCGTTTATCTGATCACCAGCCGCCTCAGTGGCAGTCGTAGCGCGGCCCTGCTCGCAACAGTGCTCTACTCGCTCTCGCCACTCAGTTTGATCTATCGAGACCAGGTGCTGCTCGACAACATCGCTACATTCTGGCTCCTACTCTCCCTCTGCCTGATCACCACTGGCAAGAGCAACCTGCGCACTTTCGTGATCGCCGCCGCCGCTCTGGGCTTCGCCGTCCTGACCAGAGAAATTTTCATCATCTTCATCCCGGTCTTGCTTTTTGCCATCTGGCTCTACGCAACACCATTCCAGCGCAAGTTCTCCCTTGTCGCTTTCATCTACGTGAGCCTGGCAGTTGCCTCGGCCTATGTCCTGCTGGCAATCATGAAAGGCGAGTTCTTGCCATCAGGAGTGCCACAGGGAGATCCGGGGTGGCATCCCAGCTTGCTAGAGACGCTCCTGCAACAATTGCAGGCCCCTCTGCCAGCCGGGCAATTCAGTGCGGTCTGGACTACGTGGACACAAACCGATATCATCCTGCTTTTCGCAGGAACTATCGCTATGTTCATCAATATCCTTATCGGTACGGCAAACCGCTTCCAGTTGCTCGCGGCGCTCTTTGCTGCTACCTACTGCGTCTACCTGCTTCTTAGCAATATGATCTATCCCTATTCCATCGTGCCTTTACTGCCATTCCTGGCAATCAATATCGCTCTGTTGTTCAACACACCACTGCGCTGGCTCACCAGGAAAATCGGCTTCGACTTGATGCGCGCGATGTTATTGTTCATCCTGATCGGCATGCTGATCCCTACCAACATCCAGCAGGCCATGCCACTGCGAGAGAAAAATCTGGCGGGGCCGCAACAGCAGGCGCTGCTCTGGCTGCGGGACAATGTACCATGCAAATCAGTAGTCATCACTGACAGCTACCTTTTCAGTGATCTACGCGAGCACGATACCAAAGTATGTAAGGATAAGGCTTTCAAGAATAAGGCTCTCAGCGATGATCCATCGGCTCCCCACACCCATATCTACACCAATGCCGCTCTTGATCCGGCCATTGCCAGTGGAGAGTTGAAAGGGGATTGGCAGAAGATCAACTACCTCGTTGTCGATACAACTATGCTCAAGACGATCAGGTCGAATAATCGCTATGCCTTGCTCAATCAGGCGCTCCATCACGCAATCCTGCGAGTCGAGTTCGGCTCCCGCCAGGATGGATCACTGATACAGATCTACCAGGTAATCGCTACGTAGTTTCTTATTCACTGGATATACGAGAGTATAGCCATAAACGAAGGGAACCTTCATGATACCTTACAATGAACCGACTGAACCTCTGCACCCAAAGAGAAAAATAGCACCTCTGTACCTGCTTCTGGGGGGCCTCGTCATACTCGCGCTTCTCGTCGCGGCAGTCATCAGCCTCATCACTGTCCTGCCATCTTTACAGAAGCCGGGGGCCAGAGCAGCAGGGGCCACTCCCTGGCATACAGACGGCGCCCAGATTCTCGATGCTAACAACCAGCCGGTCCGTATCACAGGCATCAACTGGTTCGGCTTCGAGACGGATACTTTTGTTGTGCATGGACTCCAGCAGCGGAACTACCAGGATATGCTTAACCAGATCAAGCACCTGGGTTATAACACTATCCGGCTTCCTTACTCCAACCAGCTTTTTGATCAGGGGAGTAAGCCGCGAGGGATCGACTACACTAAAAACCCGGATCTACGCAATCTTCAAGGTTTACCACTGATGGATAAAATCGTGAACTATGCCGGCCAGATCGGGCTGCACGTTATCCTGGACCGGCACCGCCCTTCCGCTGCCGCCCAATCTCAGTTATGGTACACAAACGCCTACCCGGAAAAACGCTGGCTGGACGACTGGAAAATGCTGGCAGACCACTACAAAAATAACCAGGCGGTCATCGGTGCCGATTTGCACAATGAGCCGCGCGCTCCCGCCTGCTGGGGCTGCGGTCAACCGACAGTGGACTGGCAGGCGGCAGCAGAGCGCGCCGGCAACGCCATTCTCTCCGTCAACGCCGACTGGCTGATCTTCGTCGAAGGTGTCGATTGCTATGGACCTGGCGGGGTTGCACGCGAGGGAAGCGCTGATTGCTACTGGTGGGGCGGCAACCTGAAAGGCGTCAAAGACCACCCCGTGACGCTCAACGTCCCACACCGCCTCGTCTACTCGGTACACGACTACCCGGCCTCGGTCAACCAGCAACCCTGGTTCAACACCGCCGATTATCCCAATAATCTGCCTGCCGTGTGGGATAGCAACTGGGGCTATGTGCAGAAACAGAATATTGCACCTGTCTGGGTGGGCGAGTTTGGAACGCGCTTGCAGACAGAACAGGATAAGCAGTGGTTCAGCAGCCTGATCAACTACCTGGGAAAAGGAGCACAGGGCTTCCACTGGACCTACTGGTCCTGGAATCCTGACTCTGCCGATACCGGCGGTCTGCTGGAAAACGATTGGCAAACGATCAATAGCAATAAACAGGACCAGTTGAAAGCAATTCAGTTTTCACCCGGACAGACGTCTGGAGCGCAACAGGGACAGCAGAACGCTCCGCCGGCAACGCCAACGGCAACGGCGACCACCGCACAGCAAGGAACATTGAACATTGATTATCAGCATGGTGATCAGAAAACATCATCCAACCAGATTCAGCCCGCGTTAAAACTCACCAACACGGGGAGCACTCCCATCGCACTACAGGACATAACGCTGCGCTACTGGTACACTACCGATTCAGCACAGGCAGATGTAGCGGAATGTGATTATGTGACCATTGATTGTAAGAACACTCAGTTCAGGATTGTGAAAATGCCACAGTCCACTCCCCAGGCAGATACCTACCTGGAGATCGGCTTCACCAGTGAAGCTGGCACACTGGCTGCTGGCAGCAGCATAGAAATTAAAATACGAGTCCACAAAAGCGACTGGTCAAACTACAATCAGAACAACGACTACTCGTTCGCGGCAAACGCAAACAGCTATAGCCCGACACAGCGTGTCGGAGTCTATCAGCAGGGCAAGCTGGTAAAGGGGAGCGCACCAGCTTAAAGCGCAAAAAAAGCATCTAGCCGCCAAGCAGTTGTTCAACTTCGGCGACTGTGGCGAGCTGAAGCACACGCCGTGCCAGTTCGACGATCTCCTGAGAGGACTTGCGCGTGAGAGCTTCCCTGACCTGGGGAAGCGAGGTGGGAGCCATGCTCAGTTCGTCCACGCCCAGACCGACGAGTACAGGAGCCAGGCGCACATCACCGCCGATCTCGCCGCAGACGGCGACGAGTTTGCCCGCAGCATGCGCAGCCTGCGCTATCTGGTGAATCAGGCGCAGCACAGCCGGTTGCATGGGATGGTAGAGGTAGGAGACGGTAGCGTTGGTGCGGTCACAGGCCAGCGTATATTGGAGCAGATCGTTGGCGCCAATGCTGAAAAAATCAGCGAGCGCGGCAAGCTCAGGCGCCATGAGAGCAGCAGATGGCACCTCGACCATAATGCCAAGCGGCACATGTGCCGGCACACGGGGATCACGAGTGCGAGCCTGCTCATGCACACGAGCGAAGATGGCTCGCGCCTCGCGCAGCTCTTCCACTGTTGTGATCATCGGAAACATAATCTGTAGCTTAATACCGGTATCAGCAGCGGCCAGCAAGAAGGCACTGAGTTGCTGCTCAAGCAACTCTTGATGCTTGAGGTGAATGCGTACACCGCGCAGGCCGAGGGCAGGATTGGCTTCTCTGACAGAGCCGAGGACAGCATCCAGAGCTGGCATAGGTTTGTCGGCGCCCGCGTCGAGTGTGCGGACCACGACAGGGCCGGCTTGTCCAGCACGGCCAGCGGCAAAAGCGCTGAATACGGCTGCGTAACGGCGGCGCTGCTCCTCTTCGTTGGGCAGCGTCGTTGCAGTAGCAAAGAGAAACTCTGTGCGCAGCAGTCCTATCCCCTCGGCCCCCCACTGGCGGGCAGCCTCGGCTTCAGCTTCGCCGGCAATATTGGCAAGCAGGTGAATGGGGCGTCCCTCATCAACCATAATCGGCGCGTGCGTACGCCGGGCCAGCCGCTGTAACTCGCTCCGGCGCTTCTGCTGTTCGGCCAGACGGTGCCGGATAGCTGAAGCGACGCCGGCAGAGGGACGATGGTAAAGCACAGCATTCTCGGCATCGAGCGCCACCTCGTCTCCGGTCTGGATCGTGTGCAGCGCCAGTTCGTCAAGGCCGGCTATTGCAGGAATACCGAGCGCACGTGCGAGAATGGCTGCATGCGCAGTCGGCCCACCCTGCACCGTACAGATACCAAGCACCACATCGGGACGCAAGCGAGCCGTATCCGAAGGGGCCAGATCATGTGCCAGCAGGATAACAGGCTGGCGCAGGTTCGCCAGTTCCTGGCCGGCGCTTTCCTGACCACGCAGAGCACGCACAGTCCGGCCTATCACATCACGCACATCGGCAGCTCGTTGTGCAAAAAGCGTATCTTTGAACTGCTCCAATGCAGCCGCCTGCTGCTCTCCGGCATCCAGCAGAGCGGTTGCCGCATCCACGTGTTTCCGCTCGATCAGCTTCAGCGTCTGGCTGAGCAGAGCAGGATCTTTTGCCATCAAGGACTGAGCCTCGAAAATCGCCGCTTCGCTCTGACCGGCACGCTGCCGCACCTGTGCGGCCAGGGCATTCAATTCTTGCGCCGCTCTGTTCAATGCTTCATGGACACGCTGCTGCTCCGCGAAAACCTGGTCAGGAGCGATTGTGCGCGGTTCCAGCGTACCGGGCAACACAGCAGGATTGTAGAGATAAGCAGGACCGAGCGCCACACCGGCTGATACAGCAATACCATGCCAGGTGTCAGGGGGAGTAACTTCGGACAGCGCAGTCACCGGCGGGGGAACAGGGGCAGCAGGTTGAGGTTGAGCCATTTCCTCGACGGTCTCATAGAAGTTCGCCTGCGCCAGGTCACGCAAGGCATTGAGGGCAGCAGAAGCATCGGGGCCACTGGCGTGCAGGGTAATGGTATCATGCTGGCGAGCAGCCAGGGAAAGCACTTCCATAATACTTGCAGCATTGGCTTCTTTCCCGCGCAGCAGCACCTGAACGCGAGCCTGGAAACGGGCAGCGGTCTGGACAAAGAGGGCAGCCGGGCGCGCGTGCAGACCAGCGGGATTGGTCAGCGTGAGTTGCAGTTCCTCTGCCGGTACAGCCGCCGGCACGGGCGCAGATGGTGCCGGGGGCATGGTTTCGACAGAGGTAGTAGGGGTAATAGGGACAGCCTGCTGTTCGGGCTGGCTGAGCGGCTTAAACTGGCGCAGGTGTTCTACACTGGCTGTCTTCTCGGCAGCCTGTGCAACCTGGATGAGAGGATGACCGAGCGAAGCATCAAGAGCAGCGGCAATCGCGCCTTCAACCAGAGGAGCATGGCTGAGACGGACGCGCTTCTGCTGTTCTGGCTCTAGCATCTCCAGCGCCATCTCAGTTGAGAGAATGGCGCTGCCCAGGTCAAGCAGCACCAGCACACCATCGGGACTATCGACAGACTGGATGGCTGCCAGAATTTTTTCTACGGATGTTCCCAGAATATCATTTTCCCCGCCACCGGCAGAAGCAAGCGGCGTCTTGCCATGCGTCATCTGCGCTGCCAACTCAACAATGCCATGCGCAAGCCGGGCGCTGTGAGCCACAATTACAATACCAACGGCCATAGCCTGTTCTCCACTGCACTAGTGCTGCTGCGCGCAGACTTCGGCCAGGGCTTGCAGGATCAGCCAGCTCGAAGTCGCGCCGGGGTCCTGGTGGCCGATACTGCGCTCGCCAAGATAGCTGGCACGTCCTTTAGTCGCCAGCATCGGAATCGTCGCCTTCATACCCTCCTCGGCAGCCCGGCTAGCGCGCGCTGTCAGATCAGCCAGAGACGCACCTTCATCGAGCGCCTGCTTTGCCGCCTGCAATGCAGGTGTCAGAGCATCCACCATCGTTTTCTCGCCCGGAGTGGCCTTCCCGCGCGCCACCACGCCGTTCAGGAACGCTTCAAGCATGGTAACGACATCAGCGGCGGCCAGTTCCTGTTTGCCGGTGACAGCCGTACCGGCACGTAAAAAGGCGGTGCCATACAGTGGGCCACTGGCGCCGCCAACCGTCGAGACAAGTGTCATACCAGTGGTTTTCAGACGGGTGGCAATATCAGCATCGCTCATCGTCACCAGCTTGGCAAGCACTGCTTTGAAGCCGCGATCCATATTGACGCCGTGATCGGCGTCGCCGATAGGGGAATCAAGCTGTGTAAGATAGGCGGCATTCTCATGAAGAACGCCGGCGATGCGCTCCAGCCAGAGCTGTACATCTTCTCTGGTCATAAGACTTTCTTTCTCCTCATCTCTACTACAACAGGTCTTGTTGGGAAAAGGGAGTCCCGCATTCGCGTTAACTTTAGCGAGTCTCCCTTCTCTCCCAAAGGGGAAAAACAGGAAAAAAGATATTTTTTCGAGAGGGTACTCACCTCACTCTGCGGGACCTGCATGTTCCCAGATGCGCCCCGCCAGGAGGGCTGCGCCCTCCTGGACCTCCCCTTTCCGTTCAGTTCGCACCTCCAGGGCTTTGCCCTCCCGGCCCCCTCTTCCCGTCTTACCTTCCCCAGCGCAATGCGGGGGTATGAACCGGGGCATCCCAGTACCTGGTGAGTTCGTCATCGAGACGCAACAGGGTAATAGAGCAGCCGGCCATCTCCAGAGAAGTGATATAGTTCCCAACCAGGGAACGGGCAATGGTAATCTGCTTGCCGCTCAGGATACGGTGGAGCGAGTCGAAGACGATATACAACTCAATTAACGGCGTACCACCCATACCGTTGACAAAAGCCAGCACCTGATCGCCCGCTTTCAGACCGAGATCTTCAACAATGGGTGTGGTCAGCATCTCGGTAATCTCTGCCGCAGGCGCCAGTTTGACGCGGCGCCGTCCCGGCTCACCGTGAATGCCAATGCCGATCTCCATTTCATCTTCGCCGAGTTCAAACGTCGGTTTGCCGGCGGTCGGTACTGTACAGGACGTGAGAGCCATGCCCATACTACGGCCCTGCGCGTTCACCTTACGAGCCAGCGCAGCCACCTGGTCCAGTGGCGCGCCGGTCTCGGCGAAACCACCGACGATTTTTTCCAGCAGAACTGTGACGCCTACACCTCGCCGCCCGGCGGTATACAGGCTGTCCTGCACAGCCACATCGTCATTAGTGATCACACTGGCAACTTCGATGCCTTCGGCAGCAGCCAGCTCTGCCGCCATCTCGAAGTTCATGACGTCGCCCGTATAGTTCTTCACAATATGCAGCACACCCGCTCCGCCGTTGACCGCACGGGTAGCCGCCAGCATCTGGTCAGGCACCGGTGAGGTGAAAACAGCTCCTGGGCAGGCTGCATCAAGCATGCCAGGCCCTACATAGCCCC
>JADBKA010000136.1 GCA_014896635.1 Ktedonobacteraceae bacterium | reverse complement strand
CCCGGCACCTGCCGCTATCTGACAGCAGCACAGCGCCGCCGCTTTGAGGCAGCCGGTCGCCGGCCCTCACTGCGCTTTCGCGTGGACGATGAACGAGTCATCACCTTTATCGACTTGCTGGCTGGATCGGTGACGCAACATGTCCAGCAGGCAGTGGGCGATTTTATTGTACGGCGCGCGGATGGCTTTTTCGCTTACCAGTTCGCAGTCGTCGTCGATGATGCGCTCATGCAGATCAATCAGGTTGTGCGCGGAGCCGACTTGCTTTCCTCCACAGCACGCCAAATTTTGCTTTTTGAATCGCTGCACTTCCCCGTTCCTACTTTTGCTCACGTCCCGCTCGTACTCGACAAACAGGGGAAACGCCTGGCAAAACGCGAGCAAAGTGCCGGCCTTGCCCCTCTCCGTGCAGTCGGAGCAACACCGGAGCAAGTGACGGGCAGGCTGGCCGCAAGCTGTGGCCTTGTCCCCCCTGACACCGTTCTTAGCCCGAAAGAACTGTTGGAGAGATACACTCCTCTGGAGTATGATATAATTCGTGTGAAGCTGAACAGAGGCTAACAATGGTGTACCCTCACTACCTTTCCAGAGAACTGTATCAAACGCCCCGGCGTTTAGATGAGCATGCCCAATAAAACGACAAAAGAGTTGGAACTGGATTTCCGTATCACATATGACATTCTCACTGCATAACCAGTCATCTATCGGGCTACTGGGCTTAACGGTAGACCAGATCATAAGTATCGCTGTAAGTACACTCACTATACTGACAACACTGGGTATTGGACTGGTGTTGCGCCGCATAGCTATCAGGCGTCTGCAAAAGACGGTCCTGGATAACTGGGTCATCCAGACCATCGGCGTGCTGGTGGTGATCCTGCCTGTTGTACTGGGAACCATCGGCGCACTCGCCATCTACTACGGACAGGCGCTGGAATTTGTCTTCACCTCTCATAACCCGCTGATCGTGATTGCATGGCGCGTGATCGGCACCGTCATCGTCATTGCACTGGGCATCGGCGCAGCGCGTACTGTGCGGGCGCTGACCATCCGGGGGCTGGGTGAGAATCGCATTGATATCAACATCCGCACGTTGATCGGGCGCATCTTCTATATTACTGCGATGATCTTCGCGGCCTTCATCGCTCTTGCCATCTGGCAGATCAGCATCGACATCCCAATCGCTGTCATCGGCGCCCTGACCGTCGCCAGTACCGTCGC
Organism: Ktedonobacteraceae bacterium; assembly: GCA_014896635.1. The sequence goes on along the minus strand of JADBKA010000136.1, from coordinate 10,966 downwards.
CTTCCAGGATATTCTGAAAAATCTGCTAGCCGGCTTCTACATCCTGGTAGAACGACCATTTTTCATCGGCGACCAGATTAACATTGTGAGCGGCATGATAACCTATATCGGGCGCGTCGAAGACATTCAGTTGCGTACCACGAAACTGCGCCTGACGACCGGCGAAGAAGTCGCCATCCCTAACATGCTCGTTTTTAGCAACGCGGTGGTCAACAATACCCGCTACGGCGAAAGGCGCGCCGTCATCGCCGTCACGCTGCCTCAAGACGAGTTCTCTCCTGAACAAACACCTGAGCAGATCCGACAGGCCCTGCGCGATTTTCCAGAAGTGATGACCAAACCGGACCCTCAGGTACTCTTCAGCAGCCTGAAAGAACAGAAGATTACGCTTATGCTGCGCTTCTGGATTGGTGCCGGCCACGATATTGATATATCACAGATCATGTATCAACTACATGCCCTGCTACCACAGGCAGATCTCGCTGTCAAAGAGCCACCAGAAAGTGTATGACATGTTACGAAAATACTTTTAAAACATAAATAAATTAGATTTAATGAATTACTCTATAAGCCGGCATATAACTATATTTGCTACTCATACTGAAACGAGCCGATTGACTTCCCTTATATATATGCCTTCGTAATCAAGCAGGGAGCGTTTTCTTAGATCCTGTTATAATACGAGGTACAACAAAACGAAAGGACAGAGAATTAATGGCATCAGTTTGCACTATCTGTGGGCGCTCCCTCTCACTCTTTGAAAGGATACAAACTGCAAAGACAAAACGCTGTCCCCAATGCGAACAACACTATCATCAGATACAGCAGCACTGGTTAGCAAAACTCGATTATACCTTCGCACAACAAGGCGTTCCTGCTACAATGGAACAAGAACTGTATCAGCAATTCCGGGTGGCCAACATGCCGCCAGATCTGGGACAACCGGTGATACAACGGCTACAATATCTACGTCAACTTTCTGAGATTCGCTGGGGAAATATTCCTGTGATTCATGCGAGCGTTCATCTCGATTCAGATGAGATGGCCCATTTTGATATACTCAGATCTCCATTCAGAACTGATCCGAGAACTGAGCCTTCGTTCTAGATGATCCGGCAAAATACTTGCGGGAAACCCGTGATAGGAGGGGCGACCCTCGCCCGGTCTCCTTGTCGCCCTGGCCCCCATTTTCCGCAGCACTTTCGCCGTTTTATTTAGAACGAAAATGATTCTGCCCAGTTCCTGAGTAAGTTTTAAAGGAGTATAATTTAGGAATGCAGTCAACATCAAACTATTTTCTGGAGGAATTGAACGCGCATTGGAGATACAGAAGCTGGCGCAGCATAGGAGACGCATTGGACTGATCGGCGGTACCTTCGATCCCATTCACTATGGTCATCTCGTCGTCGCGGAAGAAGTACACGCAGCACTTCAGCTTGATGAGATGATCTTCATTCCGGCGGGACAGCCGCCACACAAAAAAGGGAAGCTCTACACGCCCGCACACCAGCGCCTGGCAATGCTCCAGCTCGCCCTGGCTACCAATCCCCACTTCAGCATTTCCCGTATCGAACTGGATCAGCCAGGTCCCTCATATACTGCACATACGCTGCGCCTGCTGAGAGAGCAATGGGGCTGGGGAGTAGATCTTTTCTTCGTGCTCGGCTGGGATAGCCTGGAAGAACTCCACAAATGGCATGATCCCGCTGGCATTCTCTCTCAACTCACCGCCCTGGTCGCGGTCGGACGCCCCGGATACACAGAGGACCAGCCATACCAGGCACAACTGGAGGCGCGCCTGCCCGGCATCACGCGACGCTTACTCGTCGTTCCAACCCCACAACTGGCAATCTCATCAACCGACCTGCGCCACCGCGTCGCCAGTGGCAGGCCGATCAAGTATCAACTACCCGAAGCTGTCGAACGCTATATTATCGAACATGAACTGTACCGCCAAGTTGAAGAAACCAGTACCCGAAAACCACATACTCATTAGAAGACAGAAGAAGCTATGGAGCCGATGCATTTTGAATTGGGAGACCGACTACGGCTGCGTAAACAACACCCCTGTGGCAGCTACGACTGGGAAGTCGTTCGCCTAGGAGCCGATCTTGGTCTGCGCTGCGAAAAATGTGGACGGCGTGTTCTGCTCCCACGTTCCGAAGTTGAACGCCGGATCAAACAACGCTTGCCGCGCAAAATGATCACAGAAGAGGAATAAAACAGGTTCAGCCGCTTAAACCTCTACAGAGAAGCGATTAGCCAGAATTTGCTATCCCGCTTTCTCGTAAGGGAATTTACGAGCATTATTAACGTAGTTCTATTGCATTCAATAGAAAAGCTACGTCTTATCTCCGACAAGGGGAGGAAATGTATGCACTGCCCTCGTTGCCACGCAGAGATCAGCTCGCAGGATCAAAGATGCAAACGATGCGGCTACAGAATCACTGATGCCACATCACACCCCGCCAAAAAAAGCGGCACGCTTCAGCGAAAAGTTGTTCTGACCACCGACGCCGGTCCCCCAAAGGGAAGCCTGACCTTCCAGCAGGGACGCTACTCAGTTGTAGGAACGCTACCCATCAGCACAAACACTGGTACACAGGAGATGACATGGATAGCAATCGACCACGCGCAGCACAATCGTCGTGTGCTCATCCGCGAGATACCGTACACACCGGAAACAGGTTCACTGCACCAGGACTACATGAGCCAGCTCATCAAACGGCTGAAACAGGTAGGATCACATCCGGCAATACCGGATGTGTTGGACACTTTCAGCGAATGGTCCAGAGCCTACGTTGTTTTTGAATATATACAAGGGGAGAGCCTTGCCGCGTTGCTCAAAAAACAAGGGGGCGCCCTGCCCGAACCACTTGTTGCGGAATATGGGCAGCAACTCTGCGGCATTCTGGCATTTTTTGCTCGCCAACATCCTCCCTTCGTACATGGCTCGATTTCTCCTGAAACGGTCGTTATACATCCTGACACAAATCGCGTATCGCTGATCCATCTCCCGTTGCACACCCATGAGAAGCCCGCACAATCAGCGAACTGGGCGCTGGCCGGCTACCGGGCGCCCGAACAAAGATCAGGACCACCCGGTCCCACTTCTGATCTCTATACCGTTGCTGCCATCCTTCATCATGCTGTCACCGGCTATGATCCACACGAGCGCATGAGCTTTTTTTATCCGCCAGCACGCCGTCTCAATCCCACAGTCTCGCCGCGCATGGAGGCCATTCTTGCTAAGGAGTTGCGCCTGACACTTTCAGAACGGTATCATAGAGCCGCTGACATGCAGGCGGATCTGGTTGCCCTCCTCCCAACCTACTCCTCGCCTGACCAGGAATCCTCCGCTCATTCCCCTGCCACTCCCGCTACTCCTGCACCACCACTGGCGGCTCTCTCTTCTTCAAAAAAGAAATATGGCTTTTTTCGTTCTCGTGCATCAACAATCACCATACTTTTTGCGAGTCTCGCTCTCTGTCTCCTCCTCATTCCGCTTCTATTTTTTCTGTTTTTCAATCAAGGAGCACGGCAACAGGCTATTTTTCAACAGGAACTGGCGCACGAGCAACAACTCTTTACACAGAAGGGCATCGGTATCAGCGATGGGCGCTTCGTCTTCGACACCTACCCTGGACGCAGCAACGTCGTCTTGAAACAGCAGGCAGCCCACGCCATTCAGCAGGCGGATCTGGCGAATGCGGTGAATCTCCTTACGAAAGCAGTTGATATGGACCCGACAGATGGAGAGGCTCAGATCTATAACGAAAATGTACATGTGCTACAAAGTAAAGCGCCTTATATCACTATCGTGCTTGGCCTCGCCTTTGATAAAGATGCTGTCGATCTCCTGCGGGCACGGATAGACACGCAGGCAGCCTTCATCATCCAGCATGAAGTCAACAAAAATAACCTGCTTCCTCATGGCCTCAAATTACGCCTTCTCATTGCCAGCGCCGGCTCTGATCGCGCAGATGTGGCAACCGTCGCGCAACTTATCGCCCGGCGAGTTACCGAGGCAGGTAATTCCGATCATATCATCGGAGTAGTCGGCTGGCCTTTCAGTTCGCAAACAATCAATGCGCGGGATATCATTGCCTCCGCTCATCTACCGCTGGTCTCCCAGACAGCTTCAAGCGTGAAACTCAGCGGGAGCAGTCCCTACTTCTTTCGCGTTAACCCGGCTGATGACCAGCAGGGCAAGGCGCTGGGTAAAGTCGCAGTACAGCAGTTGCAGGCAAAGACTATTCTTGTCACCAGAGATCCTACTGAACCTTACAGTGTCTCGCTGGCCGATTCCTTCACTGCCAGTGCCAGACGTCTGGGCGCCAGAGTGATTAATAGCTCTAGCGATTATTTTACTACCTCAACGACAACGGTGGAAGGCTTTCACAAAGTCGTGCAGGATGCACTGGCAAACGAAGCAGATCTCATTTTCATCGCCGGTTTTGACGTTGATGCTGTTCGCCTGGCGCATGCCCTGGGTAATGCCGCCAGGGCTGAACCCGCCAGTACCGCGCTCGCCAACCTCTCCATTCTCGGCGGTGATGGCCTGGCAACCGCGCTTGTACTGGGCCAGGGCCAGGGAGCAGACGCGCAGATTGCCGCAGCATACCCGCAAGATATGCGCCGCCTGATCTGCACATCCTTCGGCGATCCCAACGAGTGGGCGTTTTTACAAATTCCACAATCTCAGCAACCGACCTTCTTCGCCACCTGGGCTGCTGTTTATCAAAGTTCAGCTATTGCAGCCAACCAGGCACCGCCACCGGGCAACGATGCGCTATTAACGGCTGATGCTGTTCAGGTGCTGGTGAAAGCCATCACCCTCACCCCTGAGAACATCACGGGTCAGAGTGTCCGCGATGCTCTGGCTTCTCTAGGAAAGGGCAATATCCCTCCTTTCCAGGGTGTTAGTGGTCGCATTCTTTTCGATAGTCAAGGAAACCCGGTGGATAAAGCAATTGTGATCCTGGCCATCGAGCGAGGAGAGAATGGGAAAAATGTCATCAGGCTAAAACAGGTCGTCGGGACTTTCCGTTAGCGATGCGTCTGACTTCCGTATGGGGAATGAGGACAGTTCTCTGTTTTCGTTCCCCAATTCACCCACCTTCCATTCTATGATACGATAAGGTCTAAATCTAACTTGCACGTAACATGTGCGTATAAAAAATATAGCAATGGAGAGATTTTTTCTCATATTGCTTTATGTACTAGAGAATGCCTGTCTATTTGAATTTTACGCATGCAGGTATATCACTACTCGAAACGTCAAGGAGAGCATTGAATGGACTTCGTTTCCCAGAGTGGGGGATATCTCACCCTCTTAAAAAAGAGAAACTTTCTTCGTCTCTGGCTGGCTCAGCTTATCTCCCTGACGATCTTTAATGCTTCAAACTATGCTTTGCTTGTATTGATCGGTGGCGATAAGGACAAAGGCTCTACCACACAGATCGGCATTGCGATTATCTGCTTCAGTCTTCCCGCGATCCTCTTTGGTGCACCGGCAGGCACTGTCGTTGATCGCTTGAACAAACGGCGCGTGCTGATCGCCAGCAATAGTTTGCGCGCGCTCGCCACTCTGCTTTTCGTTGTTTCTTTGCTTTTTAATCGCGGGGCATTGCTTCCTATCTATCTTTTGACATTTCTCATCTCGACGATCAGCCAGTTTTTCACGCCGGCGGAAGGGTCCACCATTCCACTGCTGGTCAATGAGAAGGAACTGGCCCCGGCGCTTTCCCTTTTCAATGTCACCTTTATGCTCTCACAGGCAGTGGGGTACGTGCTGCTCGCACCCATCATTCTCGCCTTTTTACCGGCTTTTACCGTCTATGGATTTCTCATCGACTCGGTAATCGAGTTATATCTCATCGTCACTTTGCTCTACCTGGTCTGTGCTGCCCTGGTTGCCTGGCTGCCTAAGGAGCCTTTTGTACACCACGGCCCTCATCAGCGCAGACATACAACGGGAGAAATCAGTACACAGGCGCTCGGTACGATGCGTACGGTATGGCAGGAAATGTTCCAGGGCTGGAATTTTGTGCGCTATAATAAGCCGCTCTTCCTGGCGGTCGTTCAACTCTCCTTCGCCGGCGTACTGATTCTTGTGATTGGGGAGATGGCAACTCCGATTGTACGCCACCTGCTCTTCCTGCCGGCGAATGCAATGGCGTTTGTCTTTGCGCCCGCCGGTGTAGGACTTGTCGGCGGATCAGTGCTGATGCCTCGCATTGCTAACCGGCTGGGGAAAATGCGCACGGTGTTCATCGGCACAATAGTTCTGGCAATTGCTTCGTTTCTGTTGCCCATCACGACGTTTATCGCACATTTGCTGCGACCAACCAGTTGGAATAGCGATCCCTTGCTTCTGCTGATCGTTGCGCTGCTCATGCTGATTGCAGGAACGGGCCTGGCTTTCGTCAACATTCCATCTCAGACTGCCATGCAGGAGCTGACTCCTGACTGGATCAAAGGTCGCGTGCTGGCCTTGCAGCTTGTTTTTTACAACGCCGCGTCTATCCCGGTTATTCTCTTTATCGGGGCTGCTTCCGACATTTTTGGTATTGATCGTGTGCTCTATATTATAGCCGTATGCTCACTGGCATTCGGTATCTGGGGTTTCTACTTTGAACGTAAACACTCTTCACCACCCGCATCCTCTACAGAGCAAACGCAAGTTCAACCAGAGAAGGAGATCATTACGACGCCACCTCCATTACCACATTGACGGAAGCACCCGCATAAACTACAATAGACACAGCAGGATATAGTCGCACACCTGGTGAAAGCAATAGCCATATGTCTGATACACAACTTCTCGCTCAGATCGCACCATACCAACCCTGGTTGGTAATCGCCGGAGTCTTCGTCCTCTTCTTTCTGCTACGCCTATCGCGTAAGAGTTTGCGCCAGCGCGTTGACGAAATTGGCTATCGCCTGATGCGCGAGCGTGGACTGCTCATCTGGTTCTGGCTCAATGCGCCCGGTGTGATTTTACATGAGCTAAGCCATGCACTGGCGGTACTGCTCCTGCGCCCATTCGGTTTTCGCATCACCAGTATCACTCTCTTTCGCATTAAACCGGTAGTGCAGCGAGCACCCAATGGACGCATCATGCGCAGTGGTGGACGACAATCGCTGCAACTGGGTGAGGTGCAATATGTGCGCCCGCAAGGACGTCTCATAAGTTACATAGGAGATGGGATCAGCGGGATTGCGCCGCTTTTTGGTGGCACTGCGATGGTTCTGCTCCTCTACTGGGTGGCAACGGGCTACAACCTGTGGGACTTCCCCATCGACACCGCGCGCAATTACTTGCAAATCTTGCGGCCCGGCTGGCCCTGGTGGACGCTACTTTTTGCGCCTTATCTCCTGCTGACCGTCACCTCCGAACTCTGGCCAAGCCGCCAGGACTGGCGAGGTGCGCGCTGGTTCGTTCTGGGCCTCACACTCCTGCTGCTCATTGCCCTTTTCCTGATCTGGTACTTCCAGCGACTTTCTCAGGTACTCACCATTGCAACTTTTATAGCCTCGCGTATTGACTTCGCTCTGCTCGTGCTGCTCGCGCTCGACCTGGCCTTTCTGGCAATCGCAGAAATCATCGTCCGAGGTATCAGACACTAAAGATGTCACAGCCACTGCTCATTATCATTACCGGTCACCCGGCTACAGGAAAAACTGTACTCGGACGCCACATTGCCGCCACACTACGCCTGCCTTATATCTATAAAGATGGTATCAAGGAGCGACTTTTCGACGCTCTGGGCAGTGGGGACCGCGCTTGGTCGCACAGACTCAGCCTGGCTACCTACCCGCTCCTCTTCTACTTCATCGAGGAGCTGCTCAAGGCCGGCTACTCCCTGATCGCAGAGAGCAATTTTCCTCATGACCAGGGAACACGCGAATTTCTGCACCTCAAGCAGCGCTACGATTTTGCTCCGTTCCAGATCCACTGTGTTGCTGATGGGAATGTGCTGTTACAGCGCCTCAAACGGCGCTGGGAAGCGGGCGAGCGCCATGTGGGACATCAAGATCCGCTGCTCTACGATGAGATCGCCCCGCGCCTGCTCGCCGGCCCGGAACCTCCGCTGGCAATCGGCGGCGCACTCTACGAACTGGACACCACCGACTTCAGCCACGTTGACTATCAGCGGGTGATGGCGGCAATCCGTGAGTTTTCGCACGGCATGTGAGCATTCAGCGAGCAATTGATGAAAACTTGTTGCAGCCTCGCACTACCTCGTCTTTACGCCATCTTCTCGCATCTCGTCCAGCGTCACAGCAATCGCAATCACAAACACGGGATCGATGCCTTCAGGTACATCAACCGTGTACCTGTCGCCCAGGAAGGAGAACTCGCGGCTGATATGGACGTAGACACGAGCATACTGATCAACGATCTCTATGTCCCACTCCTTGAAATTTCCATGTAGTTGGAGCACAATGCCACTGGCACAGGAAACCTCAAAGAAGTTATCAGCAAAATCCGGTTGCTCCTTCTTTCGGATCGTAGCCACTTCAGCCCCGTTTTGATAAAACATATATTGCTTCTGATAGGTAAAGACCTTCTCTTTAATACTGAAAATTTCCTGGTCGGTAGCGATATCATAGATCCGTAAATAGTCACCAATACGTAAAAAACTCCCCCTCACCTCGAATACTGCATTTTCTCTATCGTCGTAGACTACAAAATCATCCTTCACGGTGAGAAAGCGTTCTTTCAAATGATAGCGCATTGTTTTTCCCTCCATGCTCCGTAGGAAGATCTCTCTCTGTGCGGAGATCCGCCCGTAATTTACGGCTATTATACCCAATCTTCCGCTTTTACACCAGCCAGTTATGGACCACCCTCTAGCAGATACCTGCCAGCGAGAGAGACTTTTCCTCAGGCTTATCCGTCAAAAAGATAGACGATAAACCGGGAGTCGATCAATCCGCTATGCTCCATCACCTGAGTGAAAAGTGCCTACGTCTACAACGAGCTGATCTTTTTACATCTCACCATTCGACGAGTTTCCAGATTTCAGGCTGCATTGTACCCGTCTCGACGTCGATCTCGTTGTAGATATGGGCGGCAAACTCAAGCTGGCGCATGGCATCGACGGTTCTTCCCGATGCGTGGAAAAGGTCGGCCAGGTTGTTGTGAAGCGCGGCCTCGCGGTGGCGATCACCCTGCGAGATACAGAGAGCCAGCGCCGCCTCCGTGAGGGCTATAGCGCGCTCAATCTCACCACGCGCTTTACAGGCCAGGGCCAGGTTATTGAGGGCAGCAACACGCATTGTAGCATCCTGCAAACGCTCTGCCAGAGCCAGGCTCTGTTCGAGATGACCGTAAGCTGCTTCTAAGGCCCCCTGACTGCTAGCGAGAATGCCGAGCAGATTATGTACCTGAGCCAGTGCTCGGCTATCGCCTGCCGCTTCAGCCAGTTCGCGGGCGCGCTGTGCCAGCGCCAGCGCCTGCTCGCTTTTCCCGTAATGATGCGCAGTCAGGCTCCAGTCGGCGTAGATTCTGGCCTGTTCCTCAAGCAATCCAGACCGTCCAGGCTGATCCAGCAGGTGGAGAGCTGTCGCGTAGTGGTCCTCTGCCAGTTCGCGGCGACCTCGCCGCTCATAGACTTTCCCCTGTTTATGCTCCAGCCTGGCGCGGTTCTGCGCATCAACGCTCAATGCCAGGGCTACCTGGTAACTTTTCAACGCGCTCTCATATGCTCCCAGGAAGGTATGCAGATCACCGATGATCTCTTGCAAATAAGCGGTTTCGGGATGTCCAAGCGCAAGAGCACGGCGAAAGTGAGCAAGCGCCTCGGTATGCGCATAAAGGGAGCGCGCATATTCGCCGGCCTGAAAGAAATACTGTGCCGCCGCCTCTGTGTTTCCGGCAGCCAGGTAATGGCGAGCGATCTGCCCGGCCAGCGTACCTGTTTCATGTTGTCCGCGTAAATGGGCAACCAGGGCTTCCGCGACGCGCCGATGCAACAGGCGGCGGCGGGCCAGCAGCATCTCGTCATAGACGAGGCTGCGCAATTTCTCGTGGCAGAAGTCATACACCGGCGAGCGTTCTCCAGAAAGGTCCTGGCGGCCAGGCGCCTGAAGTTCCTCCTGTCCTGCTCCGCCGTTGCCGCGTATCTCTTGAATCAATCCCAGACTGATCAATGCCTCCAGGCCGGCGATGGTCTCCTCTTCGCTGCGGCCACTGGCCGCGCGCAACGTGTCAAAGTCAAAGGAGCGCCCAATTGTCGCTGCTGCGCCAAGCAACTGCCTGCTTGCCTCTTCTACAATGGCCAGGCGCGAAATGAGCACATCGCGTACGCCATGCGGCAGATCCCAGGTCTCATCGCCCGGCTTTAACAAACCGCTGGCAATCGCGCTGAGATATTCTCTCAGGAAGAGAGGAACCCCCTCAGTTTCCTGATACAACCGCACTGCCAGGCGCTGGTTAAACTCATTGCTGGCGGGTACCGCCTGCTGTACCAGGTGTTTGACTGCTGCCTGGTCCAGGCGTGAAAGCGTCAGGCATGTAGCGTGGCCGTAGTGTTGTGTCTCTGTCAGGAAACGTTGGAACCGCTGCAAGGCGCCGCGCTGTATCGGACGCCAGGTAAGGAGCAGGCAAAGCGGCTGCCCCTGAATCCTCCGCACCAGGTAGCCTAAGAACTCCAGCGAGGCATCATCAGCCTGGTGAATATCGTCGAAGAAAAAAATCACAGGCGTAATAGAATGAGCGCCTGCACTCAAAGCCAGCCAGACCTGGAGCAACCCTTCAAAGAAGCGACTCTGTACACCGGGATTATCAAGCGGCCTGCCAGTTCAGGCCAACCATTTCGCGCTCGATCTGAAGCCACTGGCCTGCCAGTGCTTTATTCAGCACAGACAGGGTACGGCGTAGCGTGGCACGTGCATGCGTCTGGTCGTATTCCGGCCACAACAACGCCGCCAGCGTATCCCGGCTGTGGCGCTGGCG
>JADBKA010000135.1 GCA_014896635.1 Ktedonobacteraceae bacterium | reverse complement strand
CCCGCCCGGTGCTGAAGATTGTGCCGCTGGAGCCGCTGCCGCTCTGCCAGCTGGCTGTCGTGGTAGCCGGGCGCAGGTTGCCATCGTAGTCAAAGTGGGCCGTAGCCAGCGCCGTACCCGTCGTGGTCTGGAAATTGAGATCGCTGAGCTGTCCATGCACGTCATAGCCCAGGGTTGCCAGGTTGGGGACCGCCGTTGTGGTGTTAGAGAGGCCGGTCGGAACCCCTGTTGTGCTGTCGTAGGCCTGAGAAAATGTGTAACTGGTTTGGCCGCCCACCTGGGTTTGCGTGGTGGTCGGCTGATCGGCGTCGTTGTAGGACTGGTTCAGCTGATAGCTCGGCAGCGCCGCCGTCACGTTCCAGCTCACAGGCAGGCCGAAGAAAAGCTTCGTGGCCGTGACCCGCCCACGCTGATCGTGCTGGTACTGCTGGGTGACGCTGGCGGAGGCGCCATCGGGGAAGGAGGTCGTGGCAACGGTCTGCGTCAGGCGCCCGACCGGGAAGTCGCTGCTGCCCTGCGTTCCCAGGAAGCTCTGGCCGTAGGTGTTCTGCACCAGCGGATGGCTGCCGCTGCTGCAATTGCCTGAGCCATCGGTGGTAGGCGCCGCATCCTGCACGCAGCGCACCCGTCCCAGCAGGTCGTAGCTGGTACCCAGCGTGCGCGTGTTCGACCCGCTGGTCGTCACATCGGTGAGCAGTCGGCCATCCTCATCATAGCTGAAACTGTGCGTGCCGCGATCAGGGTCGGTACTGCTGATCAGCCGGCCCAGATCATCGTAGGTAGCTGTTGTCTGCACCTGGATGATGCTCTGTCCGCTCTGCGGCGCCAGGTCTTTGACCAGCGCCGACGTGACCTGACCGAGTACATTGTAACTGAGGCGCTTTTTGGCGGTGATGTTGGCTCCCAGATTGCCCGGCTGGCTGTAGGACTGAACCTGAATGGTTCTGCCCAGCATATTGGCATAGCTGACGGTCAGGTGATTGTTGGGATCATGATGAGCTGCGTAGCCATAGGTGGCACTATCGCCATAGGCCTGACCGAGACCATAGCCGGTACAGCTCGTCCAGGTGCCACTGACGCCGGCGCAGCTCTGCCCCGGCTCTCCTGGCGTCCCCAGCAGCGGATCGGCAGTGGCCCGTACACGCCCCAGCGCATCGACGGAGGTAATGGTACCGGCGGGCGCGTGGCCCTGGTCGTCCACTGCTCCGTTGGGATCAAGCCAGGCGCTGCCACTAGCCACGCGGAAGGGGACACTCTGGAAGGTGGTGCCATTGCTCTCGTTGTACACGGTGAAGGAGACCAGATCATGGGTTGCATCCAGCGGTGTGCGCGTTTCGACGGCTCGCCCGTGTACGTCATAGAAAGTGCGTGTCACCGCGCCGGGATACTGTGCCAAAAGATGGTCGATTTCATAGCAAGGAAGACTGCTGCCAAAGACACAGGTCGAATGGGTGCTGGACTGGCTGGTGTAATCCCCCGTTTCGAGCGGATGTTTGACTTTGAGCGTCGCGTTGCCGCTGCCGTCATAGCTGCTCCCGATACTGACCGTCTGGCCATTCATATCGGTCGTACTGGTCACCACCCGTCCCTGCGTCTCATCATAGGTGTAACTGGTGGTTTGAGAAAGAACATTGCGCAGGTTAAGAGGCTGAGCGGCGAATGTGTCATAGACAGTGCAACTGGTAAAATGTCCGGCTGTCCAGGCGGGCGTGAGCACTGCCGGCATAGTTGCCAGTGTGCAACCATTGCCACTGTAGAGGTTACTGTGGGTTACCCCGAACGGATCGACGGTTGCTACTGGATTGCCAAAGGCGTCATAGCCCAGATAGTTTTTGAGCAAGGTCTGGCTCTGGTTAGCGCAATCGCTGTAGCTCTTGACCGTCGTCGGCCAGCCGGCAGCCGGGGTGCGCGTGCCAGCGGGTGCTCCCTCATCATAGGACACATCTGTACAGAGCCAGACATGTCCGTTGCTGTCATCGACTTCCCCATGATTGGGAATACCTACCGTGTAGTACTGGTAGTTGCCGTTGGCGCTATCAACAAAGTCATTGGGGCTGTAGGTCCACTTCTGCGTGACTGTCGCAATGTTGGACCCGCTGGTCTGCTGTTGCAACAGGTTGTGATAGACGGTGTGGGACGTGTTGAGACCAGTCGCCGGGTCGTAATCGTCGTAGGTCGAAGTGGTCTGCACCCAGGGCGCGTTGCTGATGCCCGTCCCGTTCTCCTCGTACCAGGTCGTTTTGACCGTGATGGGAAACGAGAGGCACGGCGCGTAGATGCCCTCGACTGCCGTGTGACAGGCCGAATGATACGAGCCATCCCCCGGATACTGGTACGTCGTGCGCCGCAGCAGATTGCCGTCCACTGGCTGCGTGCCGGCATAGATGTCCTGCTGGATGAGCTGGCCGGAGTTGGCATTGACCGTCTCGGTGGGAGGCGTCCCCCAGCCCTCGGTGCCATAGTAGCTTTCCACCGTCAGGTTGCCGTCAGGGCGGGTGATGGAGACTTTGGCAAAACCGCGAAACTCCCCGTGATAGTAGTCCCGCCAGTCCTGGTCCATGCCACTGACGCCGCCGGAGCCGGGGATGTAGGTGTCAAAGACGCAGTCGGCCTGCCCCGGCTGCGGTCCCGCTGGCGTACACATCGGCCAGTTGCCGCCAAAGGCGGTCGCCTGCGTGCCATAGACGCTGAGGGCGTAGGCGTACAGGTCGGTGGCCGGCTTTAACGTGCTGGCGCTGCTGTCCTTGCCGACGGCGGGCTGGGGCAAAACCACGTTGCTCTCAGTTTGGGCGCACCGGCAAAAAAAGGCGCAGGTGGCCTGGCTCTCGCTGGACGAACTGGATAACAGCCCGACACGCTTCTGGGTCGCGTTGATCGCGGCCCTGCGTCGCTGTCCCAGCCTGGAAGCGAACTTTGGAGCAAACGTGGTGGCACAGTTGCAATCGCCCCAGCCCCCGCCGCTTTCTCGTTGCCTTTCTGTGCTTCTTCATGAACTGGAAAGTCAGCAGGTGTATCCTGCTTCCATTGTTCTCATTGTGGATGATTATCAGGTGGTAGAAGAGCCAACCATTCACCAGGGCATGGCCTTCTTTCTGGAGCACCTCCCCGCGCGTGTACACCTGATCCTCTCCAGTCGCGTGGACCCTGATTTGCCTCTTGCGCGTCTTCGAGCTCATGGACAGTTGACCGAGATTCGCGCTGACGAGCTGCGCTTCCAGGAGAGCGAAGCGAATCAGTTTTTAGACAAGTTGCTCTCTCCTCCGCTCTCGGAAGAAGAATTACGGCGTCTGGTGGGCCGGACGGAAGGCTGGATCGCCGGCCTCCATCTGGTCGCGCTCACTCTACAGAAGCGTGAGGATCGCACTGCGTATCTTGAGACATTGACTGGGAGCCAGCGCTATCTCCTGGACTATGTACAGGAGGATATCCTGGCACGTCTCTCCCTCGATATGCGCGACTTTTTACTCCATAGCGCCATTCTCTCGCGCCTGGACGCTTCTGTCTGTCAGGCCGTCACCGCCGCGCCAACGCGGGCGGTCAGTCAGCGGATGCTCGCGTTGCTAGAGCGAGCGAATCTCTTCCTGGTCCCCCTGGATGAAGAGCGGCAAACCTACCGGTTGCATGATCTCTTTCGTGAAGCTCTGCTCTCAACGCTTCACACCAGCCAGCCAGAGATGGTGCCGCTCTTGCATCGTCGAGCCGCCGACTTTTATGAAGCTGAGGGACAGTGGGCTGAGGCCATTACTCATGCACTTGCCGGAGCTTCCTTCCCCATGGCAGCGCGGCTCATAGAGCAAACAGTCGAGCAGTTCTGGATGCGTGGAGAGGCGGCAACGATGGCGCGCTGGGTACTGGCACTGCCTGATCCGCTGGCGCATAAACACATTCGCCTGACACTTACCACCGCACTCTACCTGCTTCATCCCGTCACCTATGCAACCCGCGAGCAGCGCGAAAGCTGCCACCAGCAGGTGCGGCAGCTCATCGAGCGGGTCGAAACCGCCTTGCAGCATCGAGTGAACGAGACCAACCAGGAGACCTCAGCGCTTCCATCCATCGATCAGGAATCGCTGCTGCATCGGCGTCTGCGCCTCTTACGCGCGGGGATGGCCTTGTATGAGGCCATAGAGATCTCAGATTTTAAGCGATTGCCCGCCCTCCATCAGGAGATGCAGGAGCTTGATCAGGATGAGGAGGTCATCTGGCATATGCTTCCGCTCTTTTGTCATGTCGTCTACTACACGGCTCGACAAGAGAGAGCGAAGCTTTTGCCGCAACTGTTAGATGCCAGACAGCGAGTGCATCAGTCGGGAAGCCACTTTGCGGTCACCAGAGTTATACAGTGGTTGGCACTCTCAGCAGAAGAGGCGGGACAGTTACACCTGGCCTATCAGGAGAGCCGAGCTGCCCTCGACCTGATTGAGCAGACGGCAAGCTATACTCTGCTTAAAGGGTACTTTCAGGATGTCCTGGTGAAAGTATTGTATCAGTGGAATCGGCTGGAAGAGGCGCGTAGCTGGTTGCGAACGGCCATTCAGGATGCTGCTACCTGGCAGCAGGGTGATTTACTCCTGTCGGCATATATCCGCTTGATGCAAATTGAGCTGGCGAGAGGAGACCTGCCTGCTGGAAAGCTCGCACTGCAAGCAGTTGAGCAGTTGGAAGGATACCACCGCCGAAACTGGCTACCCATCATGCAAGCCCAGTGGTGGCTGGCCCAGGGCCAGATGAAGGAAGCAATGGACTGAGCGGTGAGCATGGTCTTTCCAGAAGGGATATGGGAGCGCAGCTTGTATGATGCGTTCCCGGTCGTGATGCGGGTGTATTTTGCAGCGCTTCGTTGGACAGAGGCGCTGGCGCTGCTAGAGCGCTTTAGCGAGGGTCTGAGTCGTTCGGCCAATAGCAAGATCACCCTCACCTACCTGGCCCAGTACATGGTAGCGCTACACCATGCAGGCTAGAACGAGCGAGCCTATGAGATCGGGAGGCGCCTGTTTGCCTTGACTGAGCCAGAGGGCTACCTGCGTGTGTACCTGGATGAAGGCGAACCGATGCGCCAGACGCTAGAGGCATTCCTTTCTCCTCATTCCCATCAGCATGATCTGCCCGCTTCCACGATGGCCTACATCTCACAACTGCTAGCCACAATCGGCCAGGAACAGCGGGGCGCAAGCAAATCTCTGGTAGCGAAACCTCTGCCCACGCCGGGGAGGGTCCAGACGCGGCAAGAGTCCGCCAGTCCATCCGCGTCAGTCGTTTCCCTCACACAGCGTGAGCAGGAAGTCTTGCGGTGGCTTTCCACAGGAGCCTCGAATCAGGATATCGCTCGGGCTCTGGTGATCGAGCTGCCCACAGTCAAAAAGCATGTGAGCAACTTGCTTGGCAAACTGGGAGCTACCAGCCGGACGCAGGCGGTTGCCCTGGCGCGCGCTCGCTCCTTGCTCTAACGAGATTCCTCCCAACAGGTGGTCTTTCTCTTCAGGCAACTACTCCCTTTGGCATCCTTTTGGCGACTGTGGAATGCCTTGCGTTCTGTTATTCTTTGTTCAGACGCGGTGAGGCGATCCTGGTGAGCTAAAATGGCTCGCCTTTCCGAAGGCCGTGAAACGCGAGAGATCAGCGGAGGGAGGCAGATGTACTACACGATACAGATCCAGGGACACCTGGACCCGTCCTGGCAAGACCGCTTTGGCGGGCTTTGCATTGAACAGCAGGAGACCGGGACAACGCTGCTCCTGGGAACGTTGCCAGATCAGGCTGCGTTGCATGGAGTGCTCCTCCAGATCGTCCGTCTTGGACTGATACTGCTCTCACCGGATACGAGCGAGAGCAAAGAGAATAATACTTGAGCATGTATGCTCAAGGAAAGCTAAGAATACACTGTTGTAAAATACCTGAAAGGGTGGTTATGCCAATGGCTAATGAACAAATTCAGATGGGGATGATTGCGGTTACCGCTATGGCGAAGGCCAGAGCCTTTTACAATGAGGAGCATGTATGAAACAGTCCTGGCAAGATTTTGCGCTCGCTGAACCCGAACTCTCTTCTTTTGGTGAGATCCGCTTGAAAAGTGGGCCAGCATTTCTGTCAACCGTTCGTGCAGACAGCATGCCGAGAGTTCATCCTGTGACGCCAATTCTTGGCGAGGGACATCTTCTCTTGTTTATGGAGCCAACATCCCCGAAAGGCCATGATCTCCAGCGTGGCTCAGGCTATGCGTTACATTGTTGGGTAAGCAGCAATGATGGCGGCGAAGGAGAATTTCGGCTGACCGGGCATGCCCATGTAACTGATAGTCTCGCCATGCGGGAGCTCGCTATTAAATACGGATATCCACCGCAGGATCACTACATATTATTCGAGTTGACTGTAGAAAGCGCGTTTTCAACGGTGTACTCCGATACTGGTGAGCCAGTACGGAAAAGATGGAAAAGCAAGCAAGGCTCTTCAAGAGAAACGTGCTGATGCCATAAGGGGACTGAAGCTGAGTAGAGATACGCGGAAGAAATGCCGAGCGTGGTTTTCCACCATGTGAGGCGGCACCTATCGAGAAGAGGAGATGTCCGCAGTTGAAATGTAGTGAGGTTTTCAACCTCAATGAAGATGAGGAGATTGTTATGAGTCAGTCTGAAAAGAAAAACACACAGGATTCCGCCAGGAACACCGAAACAACCACTAACACGTATAAGGGATTCTCAAAAGAGGAGCGAGCTGCGATGAAGGAGCGCGCGAAAGAGCAGAAGGCGGAAGCGCGCGCCAACAAGAACAGGGCAGAAGGGGAAAGCGACGTGCTCGCGAAGATCACCGAGATGCCAGAACCAGATCGCTCCATGGCTACGCGAATCCATGAGATCATCAAAGAGAGCGCGCCAGTCCTTTCGCCGAAGACCTGGTATGGGATGCCCGCGTATGCCAGGGACGGCAAGATCGTCTGCTTCTTCCGACCCGCCCACAAGTTCAACACCAGATACGCGACATTCAGCTTCGAGGATAGCGCGAATCTCGACGAAGGTGCTATGTGGGCGACCGCCTTCGCGCTGAAGGAGTTGACTGCTGAAGTAGAGGCGAAGATCGCTGCGCTCGTGAAGAAAGCGGCGAGCTGAGGACTGAACTCGCAAAAACCAGTCCAGGAAGGCGAATCCGATGATCAGGCTTCGCTCTGACGCCTCGCCGAGAACTTCTCATAATGCCTGGTGTATTGTTAGGGAGTCTGGCTATCCGGTGCGCCTGTCGGCGCGTCGGATAGTACGGACGAGGCAGGGCTTAGCATCCACTTTTTGTCCTTCTAATGCTCTCAGTCACGAAGGTGACCGGTAATCCTACACCCCACCCCTGTAGGACTCTCTTCTACTCCTGAGCAGATACAGGGTCAGATAGAGCACACGCTCTCACAGAGCGACTGTGGAGAACCATCCGGTAAGATATGATGCTGCGCCTGGAGAATCCACTTCCCGCTTTTATCATCACCAGCATCCTGAGTGCGATTGCTTGCGATTGCCAGAATCTCGATAGCAAGCGATAGCAGTAGTCGTAGAAGAGACTTTCCCGCGAAGAGAGACTTTTTCCCCGGTTCATCCGTCAAGAAGGTATGAGAACCGGGGAGTCGATCAACTCACTATGCTCTATCGTCTGCGTGAAAAGCGCCTGCACCTGAGACGCATTGATCTTTTTATCTTTGCGCTTATTATTGCCGCCACACTCCTGCGCTTTATCCTGATCTATTTTCACTGGCCGGTGACAAACAGCGATGAAGGCAATATGGGCATTCTGGCGCGCCATGTCGCCTATAATGGGGAATGGCCCATTTTCTTCTATGGCCTGCCCTACATGGGGCCGGTTGAGGGCTATATCGCAGCTCCTTTATTTCATCTCTTCGGTCCTTCGACTTTCACGCTGCGCCTGGGTCTTTTACCGTTCTTCCCGCTCTTTCTCATCTGCATGTACTATCTGACACGCCTGCTCTATACACAGAAGATGGCCGTCTTTACCGTAATCGTGCTCTGTTTCGGCTCCGATGAGGTCATCGGGCGCCAGCTCAAAGCGGTGGGAGAGTACCCTGAGCTTCTCTTTTTTGCGGCGTTCATCAGCCTTGTCACCTGCTGGCTGGTCCTCTCTGCCCACACCGTTCCCGAACAATCCAGAACAACCCTACGCCGCATTTTTATGTATGGAGTGCTGGGCCTGGTGGCAGGAATTGCGCTCTGGGTCGATTTCTTAATCCTGCCTTTTCTGGGGACCGCAGCCCTGCTCCTGTTCTTCTTCTGTCGTCGTGAGCTTGTATCATGGGCGGGTGTGAGCCTCTTGCTCGGCATTGTGATCGGCGCCTTCCCGTTGCTCTACTACAATATTACCGCGCCTCTGGTTGACAATTCTCTTGTCGTTCTGTTCAGCATTCATCGTTCCGGTTCCAATCTGCACCTGCCGTTTTTACAGCAGATTGTTGGCACACTCACCACCGCTCTGCCCAGTGCGACAGGATACAATCCGCTCTGTCCCCCTGAAGCCTTCCCGTACTTTGGAACGGCTCCCAGTAAACGCTGTCTTGTCCTGCAAGGCGGCTGGAGCCTGGGATACCTGATCTTATGGGGGCTTGCCACATTCTTTGCATTTCTCGTGGTCTGGCGTGGATGGAAAAGCAAATCATTTTTGAAGCCCGATCAGCCATTCATTGAGCGGCAGAATATAATACGCTCCTGCTGTCGATTGATGCTGCTGGTCAGCGCGGGTGGTACACTCTTGCTTTATATGCTCAGCCCTGTGGCGGCGGCGGTCCCCGGTCCTACAGCGCGCTACCTCGAATGTCTGCTTGTTGCCATGCCCGCCGTCCTCTGGCCGTTGTGGAATGGCCTGCGTGGATGGGGGACGTCGATGAACTGGCGAGCCGCAGCATCGCTCATTGTGCGCGTATGTCTCCTCGTGTTGATTCTGGCAACATTTGTAACAGGAACGATCAGGACGTTTACCGAGATACCAGAAGCTCAGGCAGCCTACCAGCGGCAGGACCGGCTCGTGCAAAACTTGCTCAGTCTCGGTGCCACACGTATCTATTCAGAATACTGGACCTGCAATCGCCTCACGTTTCAGAGCGAAGAGCGAATCATTTGCAGCGCACTCGATGAGCGCCTGCACCCCGGCTTTGATCGTTATACCCCTTATCGAGACATGGTGAGAGCAGCTCCCCATCCCGCCTATGTGTTCCCGCACGGCTCTCAACAGGTAGCACTGCTCGATGCGCGCATGAAAGAGGATAGCAGCTTCAGTAGCCGCTATCAACGACTGGTCTTTGAGGACAATGTTATCTATATCGCTAAGGCATAGTCATCCCTTGATTCTCTGCAAAAAATGAGCACGTCACCAGTTGCATACCTGGATCACCGGATCGAGGGACGCCGCTTGGAATAGTAATAGTCATCATGAAATCCCGTACTGGACAGATTGAGAAAATTGTGAACAGAGAGACTGTGCCTCCTCTCTGTTCACCACTGCGATCACTATGCCATCGCCACTGAAGGCATACCTGATAAAACTAGCTTACCTGCACATCTACCAGTTTGTCAATAGGTTGTTGACAAATTAGATCATAATAGTCAATAATTCCCTGTAGAGAAGATTGTCGTATATGTTTCCTGTGTGCTACGAGGGGATTCAGTGCCTCTGCCGGGAGCTTGACCGAAAACCAGTGTGATATAGTAACAACGAAAAAGATTTGAAGCGGCGGCACAGGAGGTGCAGCGGACCATCAACGCCTTTATCGACGCTACCTCTGTTGACCATCTATAAACGGAAGGACTGATATCATGAGCGATAATCAGCAGGACAGCCTTACAGCAAGTAATGAACATGAAGAGCAGGCTCTACAGGGTCTGCTGCAATTTCCGTTCGTCGATGCGCTATTCGGACGACGTTCGCGCCGCTTCTTTCGTGGTGCCGAAATACCGGATGGCCCGCTGGCCTACAAATCCAGGCATGAGCCGCTGCCGCTCTCCGAACTTGAGACGCTGCTGATCCTGACCGCTGCCGGCGGCAACACCGGCTGGCACCACTCCATCACCCGTCACGAGCGGTACGCCCCCCATCTCTCCAACTATCCGGCGGCAGCCGGCGGACGTACCTTTCCTTCGGCAGCAGGCTTTCACACCAGCGAACTCTTCTTCACCGATGACAGTGGCACCTATATTTTCACCACCCGTGACGCTCCGGCGCTCGGCCAGCGTGCAGAGGATGGCTCGCTCTCGCTCGTTGACCTGGTGAAAGCGCATCGCTCGCGCATCCATCAGCTCTCGGACAAACGGGTCTACATTCCCCCCAGAGAGCCATACATGGAAGGGCATAACACCTGGGTTGCCAATCGTCCCTGTTCGCTGCTGGTCATTCCCACCGGCGATGTTGCGCAGCACGCCATTGCCAATCTCTGCTTTTTTACGCAGAACGGCTTCAGCATCTATGACGATGTGAACCGCCGCCGCATTCCCG
Organism: Ktedonobacteraceae bacterium; assembly: GCA_014896635.1. Next base: position 1,715 of record JADBKA010000135.1, on the reverse strand, counting down.
GTCTTGAGCGATTCGCCGACATCGTGGACGTCGCCAATCCGCTTCCTCTGACCTTCCTGGACCAGTATTCGCTGACGGAATGCACTGCTGAGCTTTCGACTGCGACATATGCGGGCATGCTGATGCAGCAGGCTATTGGACTGGGCGGCTGGATGTTCAACGGCATTGATCGGCTGACGATGCTGGGAGCCAGCGGCGATCCCGCTGTGCCGGGTCTGGGCTTCCGCTATGACAGCGATGAACGCTGGGCCTTGCCCAATCCAACAGGACTGCCAGGCGTCTTTGAAGGCCATTGTCCGCCGCACTACCCGACGATGAGAGCGGCAGTGGACCACTTCTGTGAGCGCAAATTTGGCCCCGGCGGTCCTTTCCATCCCGATACGCCTGGTCCCTGGAAGGAGAGCCGCAAGGTACGCTCCAGCGCACAGGTTCATGACGAGAAATTCCGCGACTGTGTGGCGTTGCAGGCCCAGTACGTCTTCGACACGTTCGGCAAATTCCCGGCGACCGTGCCAACCATCTTTATCCTGATGTACCTGCAATCGCACCATCTCGATCTGGAATACTACGACACGCTTTTCGAGCCAGGCGCCTACCTGCGCACACACGCCGAGCATCTCAAAAAATGGCATCGTGGTATCGAATAGCGAAAAGTGCAAGAGGGAAGGTGCATGAGAGCAGCCGTCTGCTATGAACCTGGGGAGCCGCTGCGCGTCGAGGAGATCATGATTGATCCTCCGCAGTCGGGCGAAGTGAAAGTGCGCGTGCGCGCGACAGCGATCTGTCACAGCGATATTTTCCTGGTGCGCGGCGGCTGGCCGACAAAGCTCCCCGTCCTGGCTGGCCACGAAGCGAGCGGTATTGTTGAGGAGATCGGTAGCGGCGTTACCGCAGTCAAGCCCGGCGATTCCGTTGTCATCTCGCTCCTGCGCTCCTGCGGCACCTGTTTCTACTGTAGGAGCGGCCTGTCCAATCACTGCGATGGCGCGTTCGCCTTACTGACAGAAAGTCGCCTGCGCAACGGACAGGGAGACACCATCTATCAGGGGATAAGAACGGGAGCATTTGCTGAATACGTGGTGGTGGATCAATCTCAGGCTGTGCGCATTCCACCGGAGATTGCGCCGGACCGTGCCGCCCTGCTGGCCTGTGGCGTGATTACCGGCGTGGGAGCCGTTGTCAACACAGCCCAGGTCAGGCCGGGGAGCAGCGTGGTGGTGATCGGAGCAGGCGGCGTGGGCCTGAACGCCATTCAGGGGGCGGCACTGGCCGGGGCCAGCCACATCATCGCACTGGATATCGTCGAGATGAAACTGCTCGCCGCGAAACACTTCGGAGCCACACACACGCTTCAGGCACAACGCAGCGATGTCCAGCAGATCGTTCAAGATCTGACAGGGGGGAGAGGAGCCGACTACGTGTTCATTACCGTCGGTAGCGCACCGGCTGTCACCCAGGGACTCTCTCTGCTGCGACGCGCCGGTACGCTGGTGCTGGTAGGCATGCCACAGACGGCGGCGACAGTTCCTTTGCCGGTGGCCGATACCGCCGAGTACGGGTATCGCATCCTCGGCAGCTTCGTAGGAGCGACGCGCCCGCACGTTGATATTCCCTGGCAGGTCGATCTCTATCAACAGGGCCGCCTCAAACTGGATGAGCTTATCACCGCACACTATCCGTTAGAACAGATTAACGAGGCGATAGAGGCCGTAGAG
>JADBKA010000430.1 GCA_014896635.1 Ktedonobacteraceae bacterium | reverse complement strand
CTTGCTGGCGGCTATCTTCGGCCTGTTCATGTATGCAGTTTTGTCTGCCTGTCTCTCCTTGCTGGGCAGAAGTACAACAGCCGGTGTAGCCGGTGGTATCGTCTGGTGGGTACTGGAAGGGACTCTTGGGCAGGTGCTTTCGCTGCTGGCGACATATAACAGGGGACCAGTGGGGGATTTTTTACGCTTCGTGCCTGATTACTTCATCGGCAACAATGTGACGGCGCTCTTGATGAATCAGAGTCACTATCTTACCGGTGGTACTGCTTCCTCAATCTCTGACCTGCATGCCCTGCTGGTCCTTGCGATCTATCTCATTCTCTTTATCGGGCTGGCCTGGTGGATAAATGAACAGAGGGACGTAACCAACTGATGCTGAATGCACAGATTATAAAAGCGCATGCGTATACTCTTGGCTTCGACACAGTACGTATTACTACGGCTGAAGCGTTTCCTGAGGCCGAGCGGATCATCAAAGAGCGGATTGCGCGTGGCTTGATGGAGGGCCTGCCCTGGTTTACGGCAGAGCGAGCCGACGTTTCCTGTCATCCTGATGTACTGCTGCCGGATGCTCGCTCGATCATCTCTCTGGGCGTGTCCTACCTTACAGAACAGCCAGAGAAAAGCGCGCACTGTACTGCTGGCAATGAACCGGAGAGTGTGGGACCGCGAGGGCGCATCTCGCGCTATGCCTGGGGAGACGATTACCACGAGGTGATCAAGCCAAGACTTCAGCAATTTGCAGCATGGCTGCGAGAGCAGGCACGGGCTGAAATGGGCGAGGATGTTGAGACGCGACTTTTTGTTGATACCGGGCGCATGGTAGACCGTGCGGCAGCACAGCGCGCGGGACTCGGCTGGTATGGCAAAAACACCAATATTCTGACAAAGCAGTGGGGATCGTGGATTTTCCTGGCGGAGATCGTGACGAATCTCCCATTAAGCGCCGATGAGCCGATCAAGACAAACTGCGGCAACTGTGAGGTTTGTCTGCCTGCCTGTCCGACAGGCGCGCTCTCTGCTCCCTACGAGCTGGATAATACGAAATGCATTTCATTTTTAACGATAGAGTTGCGCGGCAGTATTCCACTGGAACTGCGCCCGCTGATGGGAAACTGGATTTTTGGCTGTGATATTTGCCAGGAAGTTTGCCCGGTGAATAAAGTGGCAGAGAGACGCCTCGGCATAGGTGAAAACGCGCAGGAGCAGTCTTCTTTCATTGCTCTGAAAGGTGTAAGAAAACGTGTGGCAAATGGAGAAGAGGGGGAGAGAAGACAGCATTATCAGCCACATGAGGAGTTTCGTCCGCGAGTGGGAATCGGCAGCAGTCCAGAGCTGATTCCTCTCCTGGCGTTGAGCGAAGAAGAGTTCAGGGAGCGGTTCAGGCGCAGTCCGATTAAGCGTGCGAAGCGCCGGGGATTGCTACGGAACGTCTGTGTGGCACTGGGGAACAGTGGAGATCCGCGAGCCATCCCGGCTTTGATTGGCGCGCTACATGACAGTGAGCCGCTGGTGCGTGGTCACGCTGCCTGGGCATTGGGACGTATTGGAGGTGAACAGGCCATAAAGGAGTTGCAAAAATCGTTGGAAACAGAAGAAGACGAGGAGGTGAAAAAAGAAATAAGGTATGCCCTGGCTATGCAGCGATAACCAGAGCATACCTTCCGCTTTGCGTTTGAACTCTGCGGTGGAAAGATTGACTCAATTTTGTTGAGTGCTCGCCTGGACG
>JADBKA010000134.1 GCA_014896635.1 Ktedonobacteraceae bacterium | reverse complement strand
TATGTAGCAAATCCTTTGAGAGGCAATCATACATGGATGAGCTTCATTCACCAGAAGAAAATAATTCGCCTGGTACCAGATCTGAGAACACGCCCACCGATCTTCCTCATGAAATCTCCTCTCTCGGCACTCAGCCTTTAAGCACACCACCTGACGTTGAGTCTCTCGACGCGCGACCTTTAAGCGTTTCTCCTGCTTCTCAGCGAGCCGGCCCATTTTCCAGCAGACGTGGGCGCATTCAGCTTATCCTGCTGTCAGGCGTCGGCCTGTTGATCGTTCTCATGGGAATCGCTGTTGTTGCTTCTCTCTCCGGCTATCCTGCTCTCGTATCGCTGCTCTCCGCTCCGTCTCCAACGCCGCGCGCGACTGCCAGGCCGCCTACTCCTACGCCCACGCCCACACCGACTTTCGACCCTGCCCAGGGAGCCGTGCTACCGACGCACCGTATCGTCGCATTCTATGGCGTTCCCGGTGCGGAGCCAACCGGGCCTGCTTATGTCATCAATGATGCTATGTTCTCCAGACTGAAGCAGCAAGGGGCTGCCTATGAGCAACTGGACCCGGCACACCCCGTTCAACTGGGCATTGACCTGGTTGTCAGTGTCCCCGATTCGTTCCCCGGTCCAGAGCACAACTACAGTCATCATGTTGATGCCGCCACCATTCAAAGCTATATCGACTTCTGTCAGCAGCACGATCTTCTGCTCTTTCTGGATCTCAACTTCGGGCAGGCGCCTGTGATGCAAGAGGTCAACTTCTTTTTACCATATCTTCAGAAATATTCGTTTGTGCATATGGCCATCGACCCGGAGTGGATGTTCCCGCGCCACGACGGCATCCCCGGCGTCAATCTCAGTAATGTACGAGCTTCGGATCTGAACCCGATTATCCGGGCCGTCGCGGAAATTCCCATGCAATACCATGTTCCACGCAAAATTCTGATTATTCACCAGTACCGTCCCACCGGTGATACCCTGAAAAACCCCTATGATCCTGCACAGGCAGAAATAGCAGATAAGCGCAACCTGCTTTTCGACCCACGAGTGGATGTTGTTGTTCATGTTGACAGTGTTGGCGGCTATGCAGGTGATATTGAGGATAAAAAGCAGCAGTACAGTCAGTGGGTTCAGCAGGATATGGAAGCTTACGGTAACTTTCTCTACGGCGGCTTCAAGTTGTTTTACAAGCTCGAAGCCAGAACACGCTTGATGACTCCGGCGGAAGTGCTCAAGCTGGACCCGCCACCGATGGTGGTGACGTATGGCAATTGATCGGTAGCAGGCAGTTCTACAGCACAAACGACATCAGGTCCTGCCCGACAAGAATGGTGCCGGTGTAGCCGCCATGCCTGGCCTGAGTCTGGAGAGCTGCCTCGTCCAGCTCACGATAGAGATGGGAGCACACGATGCATCTGGCCTGTGAGGCTATTGCCAGCGCCACGATTTCAGCGTCTTCGATGTGGCCTGAATCAATCACGGCCAGGTCAACATCTTTGAGAAAAGCGATCTCCTCTTCGTGAAAGTAGGAATCGCCCGTCAGCGCATAGCGGCGGCCCTGCCAGGTGAAGCGCAGCCCGTGATTGCCAGCCGGTGGCAGGCTCATGAACTCGAATCGCTTATCCTCTATCTCGAACGCCTCTTCTGTTATTTCGTGTACAACTACGGTGTATGACGGCTGCTGAAAGCTGTTCGCGTGAAAAACCGTCATTAACCCATCTATCACAGTCCGCACGCCGGCGGGACCATAGATGTGCAGATCGGTTGTGCGCGGATCGCGCCTCGACCATGCGCCGGCCTGCATGAAAGGCACCAGGTCGGAGACGTGATCGGGGTGGAAATGCGAGAGCACGATATGGTGCAACTGATTATGGCGCACTCCCGCCTCCAGCAGGCGCTGTACTACTCCGTGTCCGCAATCGAACAACAGGCGAGTGCCGTCCAGTTCCAGCAGTGCGCTTGAGGCGCGGCGCTCAAATTCAATCTGGCATGTTCCGGTCCCTAGCAATGTGAGCAGACTCATCGGTCTTTCTTACCTCTCATCGTGGTGTCGCTGCCAGTGTAGCGCGGGACAGGTGTTGTGTCAACGCGAACAGAAGGCGATGCATCCACTACACGCAGTGGGTGTATCGCCTTTCTCACTACTGGTGCGTTAGAAGGCAGTCAGCGATACGGGTGTACTTGGGATCAGCGGCGGATTCTTTTGAGAAGGAGAGGTACTCCAGAGCAGCGTCCCGTTAGAGGTATTGAAAGCGTATACTCTGATGTTGGCGGCAAAGACAACGCCGTTTGCCACCGCCGGGGCTATCATTGAGCCGCCAGAGATAGTAGCCCGCCATATTTCGCTGCCGCTGGCAGCCTTCACAGCCACCACGCCACCGAAAGTCCCTGTACTGCCGGTGTAGGCCGAGGCGTACAGCGTTCCATGCTCATCAACCACTGGCGCATGATCTATGATCCCGCCGACGTTATGCTTCCAGAGCTGCTTTCCCTTTTTCGCGTCGTAGGCGTAGAGCCATTGATCCTGCGAGCCGAAGTAGACGACGCCATTGGCGACGGTGAGATCAAAGATGTAATCGGCTGTCGGCGGGGAGAGCCACAGTTGCTGCCCGTTTTTCGCATCAAATGCGACCACTGCCCCGGAACGCGGTCCGCCGGTCTTGTTGCCCTTGGAGTAGGAAGTGTAGAGCACTCCATCGACAATATACGTGGGGTTAGCTCCCAGGTTAGTGAACGGTGTGTGCCAGAGCTGTTTGCCATCCGGCAGACTGAAAGCGTGGGGACCGTCAGAAGCTGTCACATACAGCGTGTTGCCTGCCAGTGCCATACGTCCCGCCGGCACCTGATACCTTGCGCGCTCGGTGCCATCGAGGTTCAGCGCAATAACGTTCCTGATCGCTGAGGAGTTCGCGGGATGTGTACCGACGTAGAGCAATTCCCCCTCTATTGCCATGTCGCTGATCTCTGATGCTCCTTTCAGATCATATTTCCAGTTGAGTTTGCCGCTCTCTGCATCGAGCGCCAGCACAAATGCTCTGGCCGGGGAGCCGCCGCTCACCGCAGCGTAGGCCACGCTTTTTGCAAACAGCAATTTCTGGCAACTGAGTGAGGAGAAGCTGCCGGGGCGTCCGCTGGCAGCGGGATCGGGGGGAAGCGCATAGTTCCAGATTGTCCGTCCATTGAGCGCGTCTGCGCGGTGTACGCCGTTCGTGGTGCAGCCGTAGAGGCCGGCAGGCGTTGCTGGAAGTGGTGTGGGTACTGCTGAACCTGCCCGGTTCGACGAGGCATTTGATAGAGTATTTCCTGCATTCGTGTGGCCGGGTCCCGCGAGGCCGCTTCCCTGATGGCGCACCGCATTCAAAACCAGCACGGTACTGCCGATGAGCAGGACTGCCAGTAGCACCGCTACGGCTATCGTCAGGTATCGTGTGAAAGAACGCTTAGCAGCATGCTCGTTTTTCTCCGCTCGATTCCTTTCGATAAGATGCATTGTTCTTCTCCTGTCTGTGTATGCATTTTGCTGGCGCTTGCGTTCCATCGCTTCCGGCGTGCTGTGTTCTGTGTATGCGGTCAGGCGTGTCCATACATTTTCCAGCGTCTGCGTATCCTCGCTGTACACCTGGTACAGATCGTACACGAGCCGCTCATCAGGAGTTACTGGCTGCTTATGTCGTATGCTCTGCGAGAGAAATTCTATCTGGTCATCAATTGTTTCGGGATGAAACCGGTCTTCTGGTCTGTACATTGCTATACCTCTCTCTCGTCTGCATAGATACTGCGCAAAAGGCTCAAGGAGCGTGAGAGAAGAGTACGCACGGCTCCCTCGCTTTTATTCACTCTCCTGGCAATTTCCGCGCAGCGCAGGCCGTTGGCAAAGCGTAAGCGCAGGATGTTTTGCTGCAACTCCGGCAGGGACGAAAGTTGCGCCCGCAGTTGTGCATGGGCCTCCTGGCGCAATGCCATCTGTTCAGGAGCAAGGTCATTATCGTAGAGCATTTCTACGGTTTCATCGAGAGGAACGGCAGGTCGGCGGTGAGCGCGGCGATAGTAGTCATTGAGCTTGTTGTGCGCGACTCGTCGCAGCCAGGCCAGTTGCTTTTCCGGTTCCAGCGTTCTCAGTTTCTCGTTCTCCAGTGCGGCCACAAATACATCCAGCAGCAGGTCCTCTGCATCTTCCCGTGTCGGGACTTGCCGGCGAATAAAAGTCAGAATGGTTGGCGCGTGACGTTGATAGAGGGCGGCAATAGCCTGGTGATCATGGGGGCCTGGGAAGCCTGGTGGACATCTTAGCCGTTGCATACGTTCCTCTGCGATTAGTCTATTTGAGATCTCGCCATTGGCGATCTCATTCTGAGCTATCGCTGCAATAAAGAAAATGTTACAGGACAGGACCTGCTGGACAGCGACTCCCCGGCCACGCCAGAAATGTGGTACCTTGCTAAGAAAAAGAGTCTTCAACAGGTCCTTTTCAGGGAAGCAGGAGATCGTGTCCGCGTATGTCCACAATTACGGTTGCTCCCTTGAGCGGCGCTATGCGTGACTGGATAGCGAGCTTTGCCGGTCAGCGATGGGGAGCGCCTGTGATTGTCGCTCATGGCTGTGTGTATGATCTGACCGCATTGCCCGGCTTTGCTGCTTTTGATGGACAGGGGTACGTTGGCCTGATCACGTACAGTATCCAGGGACCTGCGTGCGAAATCGTGAGTCTGGATAGTGTATACGAAAAGCGGGGAATCGGCACTGCCTTGATCGAAGCCGTCAAGGCAGTGGCCCGGCGGGCAGGTTGCCAGCGTCTCTGGCTGGTCACTACCAACGACAATCTGAACGCACTACGTTTCTATCAGAAGCGTGGCTTTAAACTCGTCGCCATCTATCGTGATGCAGTTGAGCAGGCGCGTAAGTTAAAGCCACAGATTCCCCTGGTCGGGGAACATGGCATTCCCGTCCGCGACGAAATCGAGCTGGAACTCCCCCTTACACGCCACATGCCGTGATCTCGCCAGTGGGAATGCGCTGCTACCTGAGCGAATGACCCACCTGGTTATCGAAGGTATGACCCTGTTGCTCTAATATTTTTCTTGCACGTGAGACGTGCGGTTCTTTGACCAGGATGTAATCGGTATCGAACGTTGAGATAGCGAAAATGGGTATATCGTTCACTGCCAGCGGATTTGCCAGCGTAGTGAGCAGGCCGGTCAGCGAGAAATCGAGTGGTCCCAGTACCTTGAAGGCTCGCCAATCTCTTTCGCAAGAAACATCAGTAGGAACGATATCCGTCGAGCAGACGATAGAAAGCTCGTCTGTCGTGTACGTGACGGAAAGAAAGTGCCTGCGTTCCCATGCCCATGAGGGAACTTCATGCTGTGGCGAAAGGCGACAAACGCTGAGGCTGTCAGGCAACAGACTGAGTCGCATAGACCATCCTTTAAATCATTATCAGTGTGAAACGATCAATGGAGAGAATGCCGGTGCCATTGCTGGCTGATCGTGTCATCTTGACACGATCAACTATAGCATATAACAGAACAGAGGGTTTATGGCAATAGCATGGCCTGTTTGCCTGTTAATTGTCCCTGTCGGCAACGCAACGCCGAGGGCGCAGCGGCTTGCGCCCTCTTGAACCTTTCCCGGTGCATAATCACGCGATCTTTTCGAGAATGGGAAACAGGTAGGTATCCCAAACAGCTTTCTCGATTCTGCACTACCGGTACTTTGTGGACTCGGGAAATCATGCCTGGTTCAGAGCAGCTCTCCTGAGCAATTTGAGCTTGAGTTAGCATCGTTGGATGGATTTAAAAATGAGACAAAATCCCGAGTCCACAAACTACCGCTACAGTGGTGTTCACAAGGATTGATCCTGCTCTTGTACTGTGATTCAGGACTGGCAAGAGCAGAATCGCGCAGGTAGCTCAATGCTTGTGGACTACGCTCTAGAGGCGCGGATCGACCGGTTCGCTTTCCAGCGCCAGCACACCGAAGACACATTCATGCACGCGGCGCAGTGGCTCACCGCTCACGAATCGTTCGAGCGCCTCTCTCCCCAGGGTGAATTCGCGCAGCGCCAGTGAGCGTTTCATGCTCAGGCCGCGAGCACGCAGATTTTGCAAATGTTCGGGCATGGTGTAATCTGGGCCGTAGATGATGCGCAGGTATTCGGGTCCACGACACTTCAAGGCTGGTTGCACAGCACCACGTTTTCCCTGAGCGAGAACATCTAGAGGCTTAACAACCATGCCTTCTCCGCCATGCTCTGTTAGTTGCTCCCACCAGCGTATGCCTTCTTCAATGCTGGCACTATCGTTGACATCAATGACGAGATAAGGCGTGGCAAGCAGTAGCGGCCTGCCTGCCTGGCAGATGCCAGCAAGCGTGTGCATATGCCAGAGGTGGTCCCGCTCGAAGTATGTCTGTCCCTCTGTTGCCAGCAGGTGAAATGGAGCTAGCCTGAGATCTGTTACTGATGACACGGGCCAGCAATAGCGGCGGTAAGCTTCCACGTATCGCTCTGCCAGGCTTTGCCGCTGGCGATAGGTGTTGAGCAGGGCATCGACAGGCAGCTCTCGCTCTTTTCCTTGCTCTAACAGTGAGACCGCATCCGTTAGAGCGGCGCGAGCGGCAGTGCCAACGGCGGCATATTGCTGGAGTAAGAGCGATTGGGCTTTAAGCGACCAGGGCATCAACTCGCAATCGAGGCAGACCCAGTCTGTCTGAAATTTCGCCCAGAAGTCATAAACGTCGAGAGCGGCGCGCACACGAGCCAGTAGAGCCGTTTCTAGCGCCTGATCTTCAAAGAAATGACGTCCTGCGCGCGTGTAGCATATTCCACTTCTCTCGCCGGTAACGCCGAATCTTTTGCGCACTGCCTCCTCATCGCGGCAGACGATGATCACGGCACGTGACCCCATGTGTTTCTCTTCGCAGATCACACGCTGGATGCCCGCTTTACGATAGTAAGCAAACGCTTCCGCAGGATGCTCAAGTAGCCCCGGCAGGCTGCTCGTCTCGCTCGGTGACATCGTTGGTGGTAGGTAGATCAGCCATCTGGGGTTGGCGGCGAACCGACTCATGACTTCCAGCGCGGCGGCAGCATTCTCTTCTCGAATAATAATTTGATGCTGCAAGCGCGTGGTGATGATACGTTTACCCGTTACATCCTCGATATCCAGCACATCATCGTGCTGTTGCTGTGCAGTTAGCGCGGAGGTCTGGCTCTGCTCTATGTGTAATGGTCTGGCCGGTTCGCAGTAGACCATTGTGGCAGGCACCTCAACCAGTTCCCGCTCAGGATAGCGCAGTGCCGTCAGTTTGCCGCCGAAGACGCAGCCGGTATCAATGTTGATCGTCTTGTTCAGCCATTCAGTTCTGGGGACCGGTGTATGCCCGTAAACAACCATTGCGCTGCCACAATAGTCGGCTGCCCAGTTATGGCGGATGGGCAGGCCGAACTCATCGCTTTCACCGGTCGTCTCCCCATAGAGCGTGAAATCGCGCACTGCTCGTGATACTCTTCCCTGCATGTGCTCTTTCAATCCGGCATGTGCCACAACCAGCCTACCCTCATCCAGCACATAATGGCTGATCAGGCCGTCTAAAAAAGTTTTGACACGTTCGATAAACTCCAGCGGCTCCTTTTGCAATTGCTGTAATGTTTCGACGATGCCGTGTGTCATGGTAATGTTGCGACCATTGAGTTTGCGCAGTAATTTCATATCATGGTTGCCGGGAATGCACAGAGCCATACCGGAAGCAGTCATATCCATGACGAGGCGCAGCACTTCTGGCGAGTTCGGCCCTCTGTCTACCAGGTCGCCGAGAAAGATGACCCGGCGTCCCTGCGGGTGGCTGACCTGATAGCCTGTGGAGCCATGTTCATGGGTGCCGGTGACCTGGTAATCAAGCAACTGCAACAATTCGCAAAGTTCGTCGAAGCAGCCGTGAACGTCGCCGATGATATCAAACGGACCGTGTTCGCGCCGGAGATCGCACTTGAGGCGCTGGCGTTCGATCTCGACGGATTCTACCTGCTCAGGGGATTCCAGGAGCGCGATGGTATGGAAGCCTTCTTTTTTCAGGTTGTGCAGAGAGCTGCGTAGTTGGACAGTCTGGTTGCGTACTACATGTGAACCAAAGTTGCGATCAGGCCGCTGGCGATTGCGCTCGTGGCAGAGCTTTTCTGGCAACTTGAACACAATCGCCACGGTCTGGCAATGGTACTGTCGCGCCAGGCTGATCAGCTCTCTGCGCGCCTCTGGCTGTACATTTGTGGCGTCGATGACCGTCAACTTGCCTCGCTCAAGACGCCTGGCGGCGATGAAATGAAGCACCTGGAAGGCGTCTCTCGTCGCTGATTGGTCGTTCTCATCGTCGGAGACCAGGCCGCGACAGAAGTCAGACGAGATGGTCTCTGTTGGTTTAAAGTGTTTGTGCGCGAACGTCGATTTGCCGGAGCCGGATGCTCCTATCAGGACGACGAGAGCAAATTCTGGAATAGTGATTTTCATAGTAATTTTTCTTTATTTCAGTGTAAAGACTACCATCTGTGATGGGGCGCCGACTTCGGGATCTTCTGGCCCGATGGGGAGCAGGCGTACCGTATAACCGTAGTGTTCGGAGACTCTGCTGGCCCAGGTTTCAAAGGTAGACCTTGACCACTCGAAGCGGTGATCGCTGTGGCGAAACTGGCCACCGGCCAGTGCGGTGAATCTGACATTGTACTCGGCGTTCGGTGTTTCAGGTAGTGTCTTGTGATCTGCTCACGCTCTGGATGCGTCTCCAGCCAGCCCTGACCGCGTTTGAGCAGTTTCTCAACCTCATCATCACCGATCCAGTAATGCTTCTCGTTATCGAGCACGGGGATCAGTACATAGAGATGGGTCAATAATTCACTCAGGCGGCAGGTTGCCTCAAGCGTAACGCTAAAGTAGCGACTCCTCCCCCATGTGGGAAACTGCTCATCGAGCATATGCGGCATTGCGGTGACGGTGTAGCCTAACGGCTCAAATAAGCATTTGAGCCAGCCTTCCCTGCCGGAGCAGGGCAGCACTGCCAGGCGAGCCTGCAACGGCAGGGCGCTCGTAACGAGTTGCGGGCGCGTGCTACAGCGCCCGTTCAGGGCTGTGCCGAACACCTGCGAGATTGCCACGCTCAGAAAGGACGAAGCCACGTAGGGCCGGTCGTTCACGTACTGCTCCTGCGTGACAGCTTTATTGCGTCCGCGCGCGAGACGCACCGGATCAATTGCGAGCAGGAGAGTGACAGTACAGCGTTGCTCCGTTGCTTCTGGATAGAAGACATGTGCCTCCCCGAAAGTGAGCGGAAAGGTCTGAACCTGCGCCGGATGTTTATGCAGCAGGTAGCCCAGGTCGGTTGCCGGCTGGTATGTGGTACTGATGGTCAGTAGCATAGCTCTTCCTTCTTGTTACGTTGATACTGTTCTCCCGCCTGTCGCTTTGAGCAAGCGATCACGAATAGCGAGGCCAAGACCTTTCTCATCAAAGCTGCGGCAGAGGATGACCTGTACGCCTGAATCTTCGAGTACCCGCAGGCCAGCAAAGAGGCGGGTTGCTATCTGCTCCGGCGTGCTGCCCAGTGCGTAGATGTGCGCGCCACTTTCACGAAAAGTCGCCACATCCTCGTCTGCCACGAGCACTCCTACCTGCTCGCCGCCTGCCTGCCGGCGTCGTACTTCCGCCAGCATGGCCTGGCGCATCTTTTCGGGTGGTCCTTCAAAAAGATAGGACGGGATCGCCGGGGCATAGTGAGTGAGCATCTGGCCGGGCGACTTCTGTACCTCTCCTTCGCTCTGCCCGCCTTCAGCCGCAGCCCTCCGCCGGACTGGTGGCTGGACTTCTGGCAGGACGCTGCGCAGTGCTTCCAGGCTAATGCCACCGGGCCGCAGGATGGTTGGCACGGCAGCGCAGAGATCGAGGATGGTGGATTCGACACCAACTTCACATGGCCCGCTATCCAGGATGAGTGGCACTCGCCCGTTGAGGTCGGCATAGACGTGCTGCGCGGTCGTCGGACTGACGTGCATGAAGCGGTTGGCGCTCGGTGCGGCAACCGGTGTGCCGGCAGCGCGAATCAGTGCCAGGGCGACGGTATGACGCGGCATCCGCACCGCGACTGTTGGCAGGCCCGCTGTGACCAGGCGGGAAACACGGGGGTTGGCCGGCAGAATCAAGGTCAGTGGACCCGGCCAGAAGACTCGCGCGAGCCTGCGCGCTTGAGGAGAAATTTCCGCCGCCAGCAACTCCAGTGTATCTTCATCTGCAATGTGAGCGATCAAAGGATCACTATAGGGCCGCTCTTTTGCCGCGAAAATACGCTCAACAGCAGACGGCTGGAGCGCATCGGCTCCCAGTCCGTAGACGGTCTCGGTAGGAAACACAACAAGCTCACCTGCGCGTAGCAGCGCCGCTGCCTGCTCGATGATGGCCGGATCGGGATGGCCGGCATCAATCCTCACTATCTTCGTTTGTTGATAGCGCATCGCATATATACTCCAACTATACTTATGGTGAGAGAACTGGGGGATAGCTATGTCTATCATACATCAAATAGCGAATCATTCTCATTCTTTTCCTCTTTCCCGGTTGGTTAAGGGAGCAGCGTAGAAGAGGTCTGTTCGGTTCCATCATTTATGATGTCTGAAGCATTTACAGGAGTAGCAGAGGCATGCCGGCTATGATAAGCCTGATAAGCGTCGAACATACGCTGGTACATCGGCGCCAGGCGATCTCGTACTTCATGTTCAGCCAGCCAGGAAGGTTGACCCTCGCCGCTGCCGCGCAAACTCCCACCAACAGCTCTGGCCTCATAAACCAGGCAGAAGGTGCTCATGCGTGTAAGCGAGCGACTGGGAACCACCTGGTATGCGACGACGTCGCCAACCTGAAGTTCCAGTCCTGTTTCTTCGCGCCCTTCGCGTCTTACCGCCTCTTCAGGAGACTCTCGCCACCGAATAAAACCACCGGCAAAGGCGTACTCACCGCTTGCGCGTCTGATCACAAGGTAGCGTTGCTCTTCTTCAACGATCATGCTTACACAGCCCAGAGGCGGCAGATGTCCGCCAAGCAGCAGATTGAGGAGGTTGAAGCAAAAACTGACAGCGGTCTTCGCCAGATAATAGAACAGGAAAGCCATTTTACTCATTGCTCTTTTGTACCACATCTCCGCCTCTAAAGCAAGTATTACTGGAAAGATCAGCAACAGGCCGAAGAAGATTCACCTGCTGCTGATTTTTCCAGCTTACTCACGAAAAATTCAAAAAGGTGCCATCAATCCTATGTCTGATTCGCCGAGATGTTTCCGCAGGCAATCGGATTGAAAAAAATCGAGTTGCTCAACTCGGCCACTGTAGCTCCAAGATGGACATTCACATACAGGCCGTTTGAGACGGATGGTAGATGATCGACTTCTGTAATAGAGGTGCCGGTGCCATGCGCGTCAGCAACTACCGGGTTGAGCATCACCAGAACTGCTCCCTGGGCCTGGCAGCTCCCACTGTGGATATGCGCCACATGCGTGCTATCAGGCTGCAAGCCGGTCAGCGTAATCTTCACGGCAGGCTTCTCATTGACGGTTATCAACTCAACTTTGCCGCTGGCAGACTCGTTGGGTGCCGTTGTGCCACCCATGACGACATGCACAGATTGCGCCGCGCTGTTCGAGGCATCGGGATTGGAGATGTTCCCGCAAGAAATCGCCCGGTGCTCAAGCGGGGTCGCGGCCAGCCCGTTGTGGACATTGACGTACCAGCCCTGCGCTGGAATGCCGTTCTGCACATGTTCAAGCGTTGTTTCAACTGTCGCATTACCCTTTGCATCGGCAACAACAGGATTGAGCGGATAAACCACGCGGCCATCCGCTGCACAGGTGCCGGCATGAATATGGGCAGCGTGCGAACTATTTGGAGCAAGACCACTCAGTGTGATTTTCACTACCAGCTTCTGATCTCCTGAATTCCAGGATAGATCCGCTGTACCGGCGGGATAGTGCTTGAGATTTGTGGCGGCGAACTGTGGTGTAGTCGCGGTTGACCCCAGAGAAGGCACATTACTTACATTACTACCACTACCATCTCCCTGCGAGGTGGCACACGCCGCGAGAAGCATAACCAGGAACATGCTCAGCAGCGTCAATAGGACTGAAGGCGCCGCGCGGCGTGCGCTGAACAGGCTCATGGCATTGCTATTCTCAGCATTATTGTGCTTTTTTACTCCCATTTTTCCTGTGAACTTTCCTTTCTGCTAGTAAAGACATACTGTTCTCAGGCACCGGGGGAGTTT
>JADBKA010000133.1 GCA_014896635.1 Ktedonobacteraceae bacterium | reverse complement strand
CTGCACATCCTGTTCAACAAGCAGGATGCTCAATTGTTCCTGCCGGTGAATATTGTCGATGGCGGCGAGAATATCGTCAACAATGTTAGGGGCCAGTCCAAGCGAGAGTTCGTCGATCATCAGCAAATCGGGACGGGCCATCAGACCGCGCGCGAGAGCACACATTTGCTGCTCTCCACCTGAGAGCGAGCCGGCAAGCTGCTTGCGCCGCTCGCGTAGCCGGGGAAGCAGCGTAAAAACGCGCTCCAGATCAGCGGCAATGGCCTGAGAGGACCCGGCGCGCCTGGTGTAAGCTCCCAATCTCAGGTTCTCTTCTACCGTGAGACCCGGAAAGAGCCGTCTTCCCTGTGGTACGTGAGCCAGGCCAAGCCGCACAATATGCTCAGCGCGCCGGTGCGTGATCTCCTGTCCATTGAATGTAATGCTCCCTGCCCAGACCGGCAGCAGGCCGGAGAGTGCTGCCAGCAGCGTCGATTTGCCGGCCCCGTTTGCGCCTACAATCGCTACAATCTCCTCGTGCGCCACTTCCAACGAAACATTCCAGAGTATCTGCGTCTCATCGTAGCCAGCATCAAGTTCGTTTACTACCAGCAGTGGGGCCGCCTGCACGCGGGTCTCACCTCTTTGCGTTGCTATAATACCTGGTTGTTCGCTCTTACCGGCATTGCGATATGAATGAACAGGATCGGTTGACATGTCCTACTTTCCCTCTCTGATACTTTTCATCCGAGCGCAGCTACACGACATCGCGGACCTGTGGGGCCTCCTCGTCTTTGTGGCGAGCCTGCCGCCTGGCATAACGTTCGCCCAGGTAGGCCTCGATGACTTTGGGATCTGAGAGCACCTGGCCCGGCGCATCTTCGGCAATCTTGCGTCCATGATGCAGCACCAGCACGCGGTCTGAGACGCTCATAATCGCTCGCACCACGTGTTCGATCACCAGTACCGTAACGCCTGAGCGGTTGATCTGGCGAATCAGTTCAACCGCCTGCATGACCTCAGTGTGCGTCAGGCCCGCCATCACCTCATCGAGCAGCAGGAGTTGCGGGCGCGTGGCGAGTGCGCGCGCCATTTCCAGGCGCTTGAGATCGGCTACGGTGAGCTGGTCTCCTCTGAGGCCAGCTTTGTGCGCCAGCCTAACCTCTTCCAGTACCTCGTCGGCAAGGCGCAGCGCCTCGCGCCGGGAAGTTCTGCCGTTGCCAAAAAACGCTCCGACCATCACGTTTTCGCGCACATCCAGTCCTTTGAAGGGCTGTGTGATTTGAAAGGTGCGCGCAATGCCAAGCAGTGTGCGGCGATTGGCCGGCAACCGGCTAATATCACGTCCCTGGTAGAGAATAGTTCCGCTATCAGGTGTCATGAAACCGCTAATCAGGCCCACCATTGTGGATTTGCCGGCGCCGTTGGGGCCGATAACGCCCAGTATCTCTCCCCGCCGGAGCGCGAAACTGAGATTGTCTACGGCTACCAGGCCGCCGAAGCGCCTGGTGACGTTGACAAGCTGAAGCAGCGGCGCCTGCCCCTGTGCATTTAATTCTGCGTTAGATGCCGTTGGCTGCGATAAAGCGTCGGACACGCCGTACCCCCTCCATGAAACTGAAGGCGCGAATCGCCCTTCTGGTTGCAGTAAAGTAGCGGACCCGTCGTGGTCCCTCTGTAACGCTGGCAGCGCGTATAGCCTCCCGTTCAGTGACCGTCGACCCGCGCGTGAACGCCTGGAAGAAACGCAGGATGCCCTGCGGCAGGAAGAGTGCGACGAGGGCGATGGAGAGACCGAGCAGGGTGTTGTGCTGGCTGAAGCCGCTGATCTGGAGCTCGTGTGAGAGCAGCTCGAACACAATGGCAGCCAGCACAGGTCCAAGAATCGTCCCCGTGCTACCCAATGTGCAGAGCAGTACCATTTCTACCGTGATACTGACGCTGTAGACGGTCGGCGGGTCAAAGGCGATGGTCCAGTAAGCATAGAGGCCGCCGGCCAGTGCTGTTGGCACCGCGCTCAACATAAATGCTGCCACCTTATAGCGGTAGGTCGGAATGCCGAGCGCCTCCGCCGCCTGTTCGCTTTCACGGATCGCCACCAGCGCGTAGCCGAAGCGACTGCGTGTCAGCCAGGTAGTTACTAGCAAGCAGAGCAGCGAGAGTCCCAGAAAAGCGTAGAAGGAGATGATGTCAATGTCAACGCCGGTCGGTGGCGGCAGTGACATCAACCCACCGCCACCGCCGCCGATGTCGCGTACCGTTGTCAGTTCACGCAGTGCCTCAGCGGTGCCAAGCGTAGCGATAGCGAAATAATGCCCTTTCAGGCGCAACACCGGCAGGCCGATCAGCAGCGCGAAGAGGCCCGCGACGACTGCGCTCACCAGTAAACCGAGCAGGAAAGATTGCCTTTCTTGCAACAGCAAGCCTGTCGCGTAGGCACCGATGCCGAAGAATGCCACATTGCCAAAGGCCGAATAGCCGGTGAAGCCGCCGATGAAGTTCCAGCCCTGTGCCAGGACGATGTACATGACGATCAGCGTCCAGGTATGCATTGTTGCAGCATCACCGAACAAGGGGATGGTAGCAACGCTTCCCAGAATGAGCAGGCCGATCAGCAGCGACCACAGCCAGCCCCGGCTCTCTTTAATGGTCGGCTCAGGCGCTCCTGTTGTAGTACGTTGTGTCTCTGTTCCTGTTGCCATCAGTCCCTCTCTATGCATAGAATTGTTTGCCGAGCAAGCCGGTCGGGCGGAAAATGAGTACCAGGACCAGCACGGCAAAAGCAATAGCGTTATTGTAACCGGGGCCAACGCCCGGTATGAGCGGCACGATGGTTTCTGCCAGACCATAGACCAGCCCGCCGGCCACCACACCCCAGGGTGTTCCCAGGCCGCCAAGCACCACAATCACGAAGGAGCGCAGCGTGAACGTTCCTCCGATGGATGGCTCAAACGGATACAGATCCGCCAGCAGCGCACCCGCCGCTCCGGCCAGGGCCGCACCCAGCCCGAAGGTGAGCGCATAGGTTGTACGGATGTTAATGCCCATGAGACGGGCGGCATCGCGGTCCATGCCGGTCGCCAGGACGGCGTTGCCTGTGCGTGTGCGCGTCAGGAAGTAGTTGAGCGCCGCCGTGAGCAGGATGGCAATGAGCGCTGCTAGAAGGCGCTCATAGGCGATATGGGTGCTGCCGATGGTAAGACCGGCTCCTTCGTAGCTGGTGCGGATAGAGCGCAAATCGGCGGTAAAAAAGTTCTGCAGCATGTCGGCGACCAGCAGTTCGAGGCCAAAGGTAAACAGTAACGTGACCAGCAGTGGAGCGCGGATGATGCGATTAATGGCGACATATTGCACAATCCAGCCAATCAGGAAGAGCAGCGCCATAGAGAAAAATATGCCAATAAAGGGATCAATGTTTAACCATGTAAAGAGGGCATACGCGGTATAGGCGCCGACCAGGATGAAGGCGCCATGCGCCAGGTTGACGATATTCATAATGCCCCAGACCAGTGAGAAGCCCAGAGCAAAGGCGGCATAGAGGCAGCCGAGCAGTAACCAGTTTACAAATGTCTGTCCCAGATCCATGTGGGGAATCTCCCTGTTCCGTTGTGAGGATCATAGACCTGACGGCGCGAGCGGAACGTCCCGCCGCACCGCCAGATGTACAGTGTGCTTATCTGCTGCCGAAGGGTGGCGTCGGGTACTGCAACTTCGCGTTGGCGACGTCGCTCGGATAGACCGTCACGACTTTGCCATCCTGGATCTGCATGGCGACCATCGGCTTGAAGGTGTTGGCACCCGTCGAGTCGAAACGGATACGCCCATAGAAAGTCATGATGTCGAGCGCGGCCAGGGCGTCACGCACTTTCTGCGGGTCGAGAGAGTTGGCCTGCTGGATAGCATACTGGAAGGCCAGGCCGGCGGCGGTGCCATCTGCCGATTGGTAGGATGGCTCATGCCCAAACTTTGCGCGGTAGAGTTGTGCGTAATTCTCGGCGGTTTTGAACACGTCGATGCCGGTGTATTTCACCTGGGCCGTCCACTGTGAACTGCCAAGCACATAATTGGCATCGTTGCCAAGCACTTTCACGAAATCGGGTGTCGCGGGACCGACGGTGAAACCATAGAGTTTGGCGTTAATGTTCAACTGCTTGCACTGCTTCATGGTGGTGATGGCTTCGCTTTCGTGTCCCGAACCGAGAATCATGTCAGGAACGGTGCCACCGGGGCCGGAAGATTTCAGCGGTGTCAGTACGCCAGTCAGGTCGGTCGTGTTAGAGGGATATTGCTTGTAGTAAACAACTGGCAGGTTCTGGCTTTCGGCGAAACTTTTCGCCGCCTCGGCCACTTCTTTCGAGAAGCTGTCATCAGCCGAGATGATGGCGACGTTCTTTGGTGGTGGTGAGGCGGTGAGCGCCGCTTGCAGCATCACTTTGGCATACTCTGAGGCCGGGCTGAGCACCCCGAAAATATAACGGAAGCCTTTTGAGAAAATTGCTTTGGCCGCGCCGTTCGGCTCAACCATCGGGATCTTATAGCGTTCAGAGATTGCCTCGTCCTGAAGCGTAGCAGCGGTGCCGTAGGGGCCGAGCAAGAAGTTCACTTTGTCGGTGGTGATCAACTGCTGCGTGAGCTGCGCGCTCTTTGAAGGCTGGCTGCCGTCATCGTAATACTTGAGCTGCACCTGGTAGGTTTTATTGCCAACTTTAATGCCACCGTTTTTGTTCACCTGCTCCGCCCAGAGTTGATAGCCTTCCAGGGTGAGCTGGCCCTCTTTGGCCGTCGCCCCGGTGAGGGAAATCGGAGCGCCGAAGAGCAGCGTATCCGATCCGCCAGGAGCCGCGCCACCCCCCTCGCTCGTTCCCCCACAGGCCGCAAACAGGAGAGGAACAATGAGGATGAAAAATACAAGCGAAAAAAGAGGTTTGCTCCTGGACGCCGGAGTGGAAGAAATATGGGATGTGCCAGAAGTACCAGGGAGATGAGCTGACATGTGCCGTTCCTCCGTTCATGCACGGTTTGCATGCTACTTTGCATGTTGTAGAGAAAGTCAGGATGCGGCGTGATCAGGTACACCGCATCTGCATTGAGGCTGCATGAGAGCGCCTCAATGCTACGGTTATAACTCTGTGGTTATAAACATTATGCGTTATTTTCAGGCAAAATGCAACAGTTCCTCAGGAGAAAACTGCTTACACACCCGATTCTCTCAAATTTGTGAGGCTGTGACGGGCCTTCCCTCCGCTGCCTCACAATTTTGTGATATGCTTGAATAGAATAGATGTTCCTGTTGTCTTCATCACGGGCCGGTAGGGGAATGTGCCGGTGCAAAAGCGAGGCAAGCTCATGGTTTCTTTCCCTGTTGCATCTACGGAGGACGAATATCTGTTTGGTTGGGACCCGCTGCCGCGTATTGTCTCGATCTGGGCGAATCGAGAGGGCCTGGCTGTCATCTGGCGGCGTGAGGCCGGGCGCGTAATCTGCACAAAGCAGCGTTTCTCGCCGTGGATTCTGGCAACCTCGCTCACTGACCTGGCACACCTGGGAGCGTCGCTTCAACCGGCT
The DNA here is from genome assembly GCA_014896635.1 of Ktedonobacteraceae bacterium. Next base: position 6,781 of record JADBKA010000133.1, on the reverse strand, counting down.
TCGCCCTCTGACACGCCCGGCACGCCTAGCACGCCCCGCTCTCCTGGCGCTGGCCGGGCAGTGATCAGATATCGTGAACTGGAAGGCCCTGAAGGTTCTTATCGCTATTTGCTCTTTGCACAGAGCGGGATCGCACTGGAGCGTGCGGTGCTGGATGGCGTCTCGAAGCGCCTGGGTCGGCCTGTGAAGAATATCAATGAGTTGCCTGACGACTATTATCGTGTCGGTTTTGTGGAGCAATACCTGATGCTCAGCGGGCAGGTGTACTTCCGTGATATGGTGTATGATGATCTGCACCGCCTGCAATTCGATCTTGAGACGACAGCGCTCGATCCCCACCGGGGGCGTATTTTCCTGATCGCGGTACATGACAATCGCGGGCTGGCAACGACGCTTGAGGCAGCATCTCCCCGCGATGAGGCGCGCCTGATCACCGATCTCTGTGCGCTGATCCGTGAACGTGATCCCGACGTAATCGAGAATCACAATCTGTTCGGTTTTGATCTACCTTTTCTTGAGCAGCGCGCGCTTGTGCTGGGTCTTGCTCTGGAACTGGGCAGGCCCGACGGGCCGATGGTACTGGAGCGCCACCAGGAGACACTGGCTATCGGTCCCGAAGCTCGTCGCCGCATACGTTACAGCGTGGCAGGACGCGAGTTAATCGACACGCTGGATGCTGTACGGCGTCACGATTTTGTCGTGCGCGACATGCCTGGCTATAATCTGAAGGAGGTCGCGCGTTATTTCGGCATTGCCGCGCCTGATCGCGTGTACCTGGAAGGGAGCGCCATTTTTGAGACGTATCGCCGCGAACCTGAGCGCGTGCGCCGCTATGCTCTGGATGATGTACTGGAAGTGGATGGTTTGTCGCGCCGTCTGCTCGGAGCGCCTTTTGCACTGGCGAGCATGGCACCGCGCCGTTACGAGCGCCTGGCCTCGGCTGGTCCGGCAATGGGGGTACTCGAACCGATTCTGGTGCGCTCGTACCTGCGCGCCGGGGCCGCACTTCCCCATCCCTCGCTACACCAGGACGAGGGGAACGGCCTGCACGAGGGCGGCGAGACGCGCCTATTTGCGTCGGGCATTGCCGAGCAGGTTGTGAAGGCCGATGTAGCCTCGCTGTATCCTTCGCTGATGCGTACTTTCCAGATTGGTCCTGCCAGCGATCACCTGGGCGTTCTGCTCAGCATCCTGGGTCGCCTGACGGATCTGCGCCTTGCCCACAAAGAGGCCGCGCGCAAGGCGCCCGCCGGCTCGGTCGAAGCCAATCACCATGCGGCAACACAGGCGGCTATGAAAATTCTGATCAACGCCGCCTACGGCTATATGGGAGCCGGTTCGATGGCACTCTTCGCCGATAGTTCTGCGGCTGGCGAGGTGACGCGGCGCGGGCGTGCCATTCTTAATCAGGTCCTCGACGCACTGCGGGCGCGCGGCATGGCGCTGATCGAGGCGGATACTGACGGTGTCTACTTTGCCGTTCCCGCCGGCTGGAGCGAGGAGCAGGAACGCGCACTGGTGGCCGAGATCGGGGCTGAATTGCCGGCGGGGATACGCCTGGAGTATGAGGGGCGCTATCGTGCGATGTTCAGCCACGAAGTCAAGAATTATGCTCTGCTGACTTATGACGGGCGACTGATAGTACACGGTGTGGCACTGCGTTCGAGCCGTGCCGAGCCATTTGGTGAGCGTTTCCTGCGTCGTGCGCTGTTCTGTGTGATGACCGGCGATGTAGAGGGCGCACATCGTGTTTTTCTGGAAACGGTCGCGGCACTGCGGCGCCGCGAGTTGCCCGCTTCGGATCTGGCAGCGCGCGTGCGTCTTTCAAAAACTCCAGAAGCCTATTTCGCGTCACGCACCTCCCATACAGAGCCTGCCTATGAAGCGTTGATTCAGACAGGGCGCCGGCACTGGTTTCCCGGCGAGCGTGTCCGCTTCTACCGCGCTCGCGGCAAAAAGTATGTCTGGCTACCTGATGAGACAGATGAAACCTCGCTCCATAACAACTGGGAAAGCGCCAGGACTTCATCTGAACAGGATGGGCAGGCTGAACAGGCAACGGTGCGGCAGGCGGTCGCCCTTGATGGAGCCAGTCGTCCTGACTACGATGTCGAGCACTACGTCCAGGTACTCATCTCGTCCTATGCCGCGCGCCTGCGCAAGGCTTTTGCCCCTGCCGACTTTGCGCGGCTCTTCCGTTCTGATAACCAGCCCGGCCTCTTCGACGAACCAGTCGAACATATCGAGCCACTCTGGATTCGCTGTCACTCTGATGAACAGTAAACGCCAGTGCTAGTTGGCAGCGTTTTTGTTGCCGGGATGGAGGCATGCTATAATACGACAGGCGCTGCTATGTGGCTGCACCTTTCGCGTGGCCTTGCCGGTCTGTTCGGCTGCTGTTGCTACGATTTTTCTCTCTCTGTCTGTTGTGAAAAAGAAAACAGTTGTAGGTGAGATTAAGAGTTATGGAAACCATTTTTACCGATACTCCGGCGGCGCGGCTTGCTGCCGGAGGAAGGTCTCTGCACTATGGCCGCGAGCAACTGCTTGCACTCCTGCGCCGGGCAGCTTCACAGGCGAACCGGCAGGGACAGGAGATTCTAGCTAGCCTGATCATCCCTGTTTCTCCTCTTGATGCTCTGCTAGTATGGCGCGCCTTCAGGCACTTGCACGAGGGTGAATGCTACTTCTGGGAACTGCCAGCCCGGCAGACAGCCCTGGTTGGGACGAAGCCTGCCGTTACTATCGAAACAGGTGGCGCCGAGCGTTTCTCTGCTGCCTCCGCCGCCTGGCGCTCGCTGCTGCAAAATGCGATCATCGCTCATGGGGCCGGCAGCGACGAGCGCGATGGTCCTATGTTCTTCGGTGGATTCGCTTTCGATCCGCTCAACTCCCGCACACCACTCTGGCAACATTTTCCTGATGGTCTGCTCGTCCTGCCCACACTTCTTTATCACCAGAATGGGGAGCATGCAGCTTTTATCATCAGTTCTCTGGTGTCACTCACTAGTAATGAAGAGGCTCTTGCCAAACAGATGGCTACATTGCTCGCACGCTTGCAGCAGGCGCTCAACGTTTCTGAAGATCTGCCGGTGACTGCACAGTCAGGTAAACTGGCAGTGCGTGATCTGATCTCACGCGAAGACTGGCAGGGGATCGTGGCCGACGCCGTGCGAGAGATTCGTCACGGCGCGTACCAGAAAGTGGTGCTGGCACGCAGTATACAGGTCACACGCGAAGAGGGAGCATTTGACGTTGAAGCCACGCTGGCGCGGCTGCGTGAGAGCTATGCCAGCGCGTACGTCTTCGCTTTCCAGCGTGGGGAGCGTTTTTTTACAGGCGCCACACCTGAGCGGCTGATCAGCGCGCGCGATGGACAACTGCGTACAATGGCCCTGGCAGGCTCGTTCCCGCGCGGGACGACCGAGGAAGAGGACCAGCGGCTTGGAGCTGAATTGTTGGCGAGCGAGAAAAATCGTGAAGAACACGAGATTGTTGTTAAAACTCTCAAAGAGGCTCTTGCTTCGCTCTGTACAAAAGTTCACGTTGCTGACACGGCTCACCTGTTGCGTCTGAAGAATATTCAGCATCTGGAAACGCCCATTTTCGGCGAACTACTGCCAGATCACTCTGTGCTCGAAGCTCTTGCGGTCTTGCATCCTACGCCGGCGGTTGGTGGCCTGCCACGCGAGGCAGCCCTCGCGGCTATTCGTGCTAAAGAGCGGCTGGATCGCGGCTGGTATGCCGGTCCGGTTGGTTGGCTCGATGCGCGTGGCGATGGTGAGTTCGCGGTGGCACTACGCTCTGCACTGATCGAGGGCAACCAGGCGATCCTCTTTACCGGCTGTGGCATCGTCGCTGATTCGGTCCCTGAGAGCGAGTAGGATGAATCCTGCTGGAAACTCCAGGTGATGCTGCGCAGCCTGGGCGGCGAAGAGGAAGCATGAATAGCGAGAAGCATATGCTACAGACATCTTCCCATGTACTGCAAGCGGCAAATCCTACATATGCATATGTAGCCGCTTTTGTCGATGAACTGCGGCGCGCCGGTGTACACCATGCGGTCATCTGTCCGGGATCGCGCTCGACGCCGCTGGCGATGTGTATTGTCGCTCAGCCTGCTATCCGCACATGGATGCACGTCGATGAGCGTTCCGCTGCCTTTTTCGCACTTGGCATGGCGAAACGGCTTGCACAGCCTGTGGCGCTGATCTGTACGTCAGGAACGGCGGCGGCGAATTTTCTGCCGGCGCTGGTTGAAGCGCGTTTAACACACGTTCCTTTGCTTGTGCTTACTGCCGACCGTCCACCCGAATTACGCGACTGCGGCGCTCCGCAGGCCATTGATCAAAACCGGCTGTATGGCACGCATGTCAAATGGTTCGTTGAGGTGGCCTTGCCCGAAGCAAGCAACGAGGCGCTGCGCTATATCCGCACACTGGCTTGCCGAGCAGCGGCGCTCGCTCTGGCCGTTCCCGCCGGACCGGTCCATCTCAACATGCCATTCCGCGAGCCTCTGACGCCTGATCCCTGGCCTGATCAGCCTTTGCCGCCGCCAGAACGCCGCGATGCGCTGGCCTGGTATGGACGACCTGACAACGCGCCATATATTGCCGTTGAGGATGCGCCTGCTGGTTCGCTCTCCGCCACAGTGACGGCGCGCCTGGCTGCACAGCTTGAGGAGACAGAGCGGGGCCTGATCATTGTTGGACCCGCAGCTCCGCCTGGACTGGCGCAGCCGCTTGCCCGGCTGGCGAAAAGACTGGGCTATCCCATTCTGGCCGATCCGCTCTCGCAACTGCGCTGCGGGCCACATGACCGCGAGGCTGTGCTGGCAGGCTATGATGCTTTTTTGCGTCTTGCATTTTTCACTGAACGTTTCGCGCCACAACTGGTCCTGCGCTTCGGGGCCATGCCGACCTCTAAACCGCTGCTGCTCTACCTCAAACGCTATGCCGCCTGCCGACAGATCGTTGTTGATAGCAATTACGGCTGGCAAGAGCCGACGCAGCTTGCCGCCGAAATGCTGCATGCCGATGCGCCCGCACTGTGCGAGCAGCTACTCGCTGCCTTGCCGTCTGGCTGTGACAGGCACACACGCTTTGCTGGTGACATTTCCTGGTTTGAGGCATGGCGCCGAGTTGACCAGATTACACGCGAGACGATGTTAACGGCCATGCGCGATTTTTCACAGCTTTTCGAGGGGCGCGTTTTCCCTGAACTGAACGAGTTGCTGCCCGCCGATGCGACGCTCTACGCCGGCAATAGCATGCCTGTACGCGACATGGATACCTTTTTCTGGGGTAATACCCGTCCTCTGCGCATCGTGGGCAACCGGGGAGCCAGCGGCATTGATGGCGTGATTTCGAGCGCGCTTGGCTATAGCGCGGCTTCACAGCAGGATGAGCCGGTTGTGCTGGTTATTGGCGATCTCTCGTTCTTCCACGATCTCAACGGTCTGCTGGCCGCGCATCTGCATCATCTGAACCTGACGGTTATACTTGTCAACAACAACGGTGGCGGCATTTTCTCTTTTTTACCACAGGCCGCCTATCCAGAGCACTTCGAGCAGCTTTTCGGCACCCCTACCGGACTGGATTTCGCGCCCGTTGTACAGATGTACGGCGGGCAGTTTCAGCGCGTCCGCGATTGGGAAGAATTCCGCTCCGCAGTAAAACAGGGCATCGCCGCTGGCGGGCTGCATGTGATCGAAGTGCCAACAGAGCGTGCCAGCAACGTTGCTCTGCATCGCCGGCTCTGGCAGATGGTTGAGCAGGCACTGCGCGCTCATCTGCCTGCTTTGAGCGAAGAGTGAGCAGAAGGGGACACGGTGGGATCAGCGGTAATACACACAACCGTGCCAGTAAACGGCGAGCATATAGGAGCTGTAATCTATGAGAAGCAGGAAGAGCGATATAAAAATCCTCTCAAATCGCTGGCACTGCTGCACGGCTTTACTGGTAGTGCTGAGAACTGGCAACCGCTGCTGGACGAGCTGGCATTGCCAGGCATGCGTATCATCGCGCTGGATATGCCCGGTCACGGTCGTTCCTCTGCTCCTGCTGATGTGCGGCGCTATACGATGGAACGCTGCTGCGAGGATATCCTTGCTGTATTGCGTGCTCTCGGTGTTGCGCCGGGGGAAGCGGCGCTGCTCGGCTACTCGATGGGAGGACGTGTCGCCCTCTACTGTGCGTTCTCCGGCTTCTTTCGCGCTGTGATTCTAGAGAGTGCTTCGCCGGGGCTGGCCGATGCCGCTGTCCGAGCACAGCGCCGGGCTGCTGATGAGGCACTGGCGGAGCGTATCGAGCGTGAAGGCGTACCGGCTTTTGTCGCGTACTGGGAGCGGATGCCGCTGTTTGCCAGCCAGCAAGCATTGCCTGAGGAGGTCAGAAATGCCCTGCGGAAGCAGCGGCTGCGCAATCGTGCCGACGGGCTGGCGAACAGCCTGCGCGGACTTGGCACAGGAGTTCAGCCCGCACTGCATGACAGGCTGGTGGAACTGCATATGCCCGTACTGCTCATCACAGGTGAGCTGGACACGAAATTCTGCGAGATTGCGCGCCAGATGGCACAATCCTTGCCTCAGGCCGAACTATGCGTTGTCCCCGGTGCCGGCCATACCGTCCACCTGGAACAGCCTGCTGCCTTCGCCTCAGCCGTGAAGCAGTTTTTGCAAAACAGTTGAAGCGGGGGTCCAGGGGGCGCAGCCCTCCTGGCGGGGGCATGGGGGTGTCCCCCACGAATTCCTTTTTCCCGGAGTGTTAAGCGGGGGTCCAGG
>JADBKA010000132.1 GCA_014896635.1 Ktedonobacteraceae bacterium | reverse complement strand
TACGCGATCAAGGCAGTCATTCAATCGTATCGTCCTGGGAGTGCAGGTGACAGCCAGGCCGCTGCTACTCCCGCTCCCACTCCGGTCGGTCCTGCGCTTCAACGTACAGGGCCTCTTGTGTCACGAGGAAAGCCAGTGTATTGTGCGGGCAACGATGCCGGTGCAGGAGGCTCTGAAGCTATCGTCAACGGACACTACGGGAACTGGTCGTTCTGGCGCTCAAGTTTTTCCGCCTTGCCGGCCTGGTGCGCCATCCATGTAGGTGCCGGACCTGCTCGTTTGCTCATGGTATGGGCCAGTGACTATGTATTTGACTACATCAGCACAAAAGGGTCTGGCCCACAGGACTACACCATCGCTGTCTCATCCAATAGCACAAACGGGCAGGACGGAACATGGCAGACAGTTGTTACTGTGACAGGGAATCATACGCGCGTGCGTGAACATCTTCTCTCTTTTGCCGGGCAGTCCTGGATTAAAATGACGGTGACGAAAGGGCAACCACAAGCCAACCAGCCATATATGTTTATTGACCAGATTGATCTCTTTGATGTCTCTCAGGGCCTTGATGATACTTTCTTTTTCTCTGGCGACTCCATCACTGCTATGGCCTATAATCGCTTTGACGCAAATCAGCCGTCTTATGCCGAGCTTGTGCATGCAACATTTCCTGAGCGGTTCCCGGCTATGCTGAATGGTGGTCTGGGTGGCTGGAATACCGATGGGGCGGTACAGGATATCGACCTCTGGTTAACTCTCAACCCTGATATCCGCTACTGGCTCCTCGGCTGGGGAACAAACGATGCACTGGGCCAGGTATCCCCTGACCATTTTCGTGCTAATCTTCAAACACTTGTCCAGAAAATCAAACAGGCGGGACATGTCCCCATTCTTTCTCGTATCCCGTATATAGCAGGCAAGGGGGCAGATTTCGACAAGGAGGTGCAGGCGTTGAATGCTGTCATAGATCAGGTTACTGCCGCAAACGGGCTGGTGAGAGGCCCTGACTTCTATCAACTTTTTCTCATCCACCAGGCAACATATCTGCTAAACGACGGCATCCACCCGACGCCTGAGGGAGCAAAAGCGATGAATCTTGCCTGGTTTCAGGTGTTGCGCCCTGTTCTGTATAAGTAACAGCATATGGGGACACCTTCCCCACGAAACGGGGATGTCGTCTCTCGCTGGAGGGCAAAAGCTATTCAAAGAGAGGGCGAAAATTCAGTTCGTAGGAAAGATCCCGCGCTGTGCGCTGGCTGACCACTCTGGCCGGCACGCCGCCAGCCACAGCATACGGGGGGATATCGCGGGTAACAACCGCCCCGGCCATGATCACTGCGCCCTCACCTATAGTAACGCCGGCGAGAATGGTCGCGCGTACTCCAATCCAGGCACGGTCGCCAATCACTATCGGCTTGTAGCTATCGGGGAAGTGAGGGTCGTTCATGTCGTGCGTACCGGTAACGAGCCATGTGCCAGCAGAGATACTCACATGCTCTCCTATCACCAGCCCTCCGGTTGTGTAGAGGAGGCAGCCGTGATTAATCACACTTCCCTTGCCGATGGAAACTTTCGCCCCGCTGCTACGCACACCTGCCATCTGCACATGCTGCCCCATCAGAATGGTGGCGCGTGGGCCGATGCGCCAGCCCAGGACATGACGATACCAGCCGAGGCGGAGAGTGTGCGATGGGAGATGAGTGATCACGTGGTTGGTCATATACTTCACTAGAGCTGCAAAAACTGCTTTCATTCGACAGCCCCTTCCGTATCTATCTGAGCAATATATGGCTCAGAAAAAGGCACTGGCGTATCTGGCAGTAGTTGAGGTCTGATTCGTGTGTTGAGCGCCTTGAGAGAAACAGTTTTTTCTTCAGTTTCTGATTTTATCTGGTTATGTTGTTCCGCAAGGAGTTTCTCATCTTTTAAAGTAGGCGTGGCTGGCAAAACCGGCGACTGAGGGCTACTCTGTCCGTCGAGCGCCTCAAGAGGAATGGTCTTCTCTTCGGCTACCGATTGAAGGCGTAGTTCCCTGGAATGCCGCCTGTGCCTCAATGCCAGCAAGGACGGATCAGTCCACTCTCCTCTCCATACCAGCACTGATTCTATCGTTGGCTCGGTATCCTCTTCCATAAGCAGAGCAACCTCAGAAGAGGTCTGTATCTGTTTTGCGGTATCTGGGATCTGGGAGGAACGCTGTCCTTTATGCCGTATGGAAGCGTAGAGAGCCTTCAAGTCGTCTCTGGGAATAGTGCCAAGCACTGCCGCGACGACAAGGTATGTTGCCATCGCAACTGGCAAAATAGCAAAAATACTGAACTGGCGCATGATCCATATGACTGAAGCCATCACTAGACTCGTTATCAGCGCCTTTAATCCTACCATCAGACTGCCGCGCGGCAAGAGCGAGCGAGGGATGAAGATACAGGCGAGGCAGGTGAGAAGCAGCTCTGTCAGCGATGTCACGATGGCAGCCCCCACATGTCGATAAAGCGGGATCAAGAAAAGATTCAGCCCTAGATTCACCACCAGTGCGATAGCCGCCATGATGGTGATTCTCCTCTCGCGTTTTATGCTCATCATCGTTGAAGTGAGAACACTGTTCACATAGAGGAAGAGCAGTCCGGGAGCAAGGGATTGGATGACGGGAATGGCAGGCAGGAATTCTGTCCGATGATAAAGAAAACCGATGATTTGAGGAGCAGCAACAATAAGGATTGTAGTAATAGGAAAGCCACAAAAGAGTAAAAAATTCATTGATTTCTCTATAGCTACTTTTAGTTCTGATTCTGCATGAACTGATAGCTTTGAGAAAACAGGATACATGATTGCGCTAATCACCAGACTTGGGAGAAACACCAGCGTATCGAACAGGCGATATCCTGCACCGTACCATCCGACCACAGCCTCGTTCTGCATCAACGAAAGAAGAATCGTATCAATGCGGTAGTAGATAACGCCGAGCATGCCATAAAGGAGAAAAGGAATACTTGTGTGGAGCAGCCTGCGTACCAGCGCGAGGTCAATATGAATGGGAATGCCGACCTGGCGAAGTATCCACAGTCCCTGCCAGAGAGCGTTGATGAGCGAACCGCCGAGCAGGACGCAGGCCATTATCTGGACGCCGGCCCCTGCGCGTAGGACAAGCCATCCGACCAGCGCGGACAACCCTTTTTCAAGGATTGTCCCCACTACCGGGAAAGTCACCCGCTCAAAGGCGTAGTGGGCAGCGCCAAAAGTATTGGCGATAGAACCACTGAGCAGGGTAATGCCGCAGATGATAACCAGCAAACGTACTTCTGCGGAATAGCCCAGCAACCAGCAAGCGAGGAGAATGCAGCTATATAAAATGATCCAGAGAACAAATTTGATAGAGAGAATGCTGGCGAGATAGTGGAGCGATCTAGTGGGTTCTTGAGCAACATCGCGTGTCAGTTGCTGGTTGAAGCCAAACTCAAGAGGGAAGCCTACGAGCATCACAAAGGTAATAGCAAAATAGAGTTCTCCGAATTTCACATCGCCTAGAAAGCGCCCATAGGCGATGGTCAAAAGCAAGGTCGAGGTCCAGGTAATCCCTTGCCCAAACAGTGAAATAACTGTGTTTCCTACTATTCTGCGAAGCCTGTTCATAGCGTGAAGAATACCATCGACAGGTGTCAAAGTGATGTTCGGATGGTGAAGACCCGGTAATGTTTTTTGTGGAGAGGATGCAGAAAATACTACCCTGAGAAAGGTTAGCAAACCGAAAGAGGTACACTCTATGGTAGTGCAAAATTAACCGCAAAGCTTCAAATGCAATAGTATCTCAACATTAACAATACCTTGCTGCTATCGAAAAACAGGTATAAAAGTTCTGGTGAAAAATTGATAGCAAAGTATTGTGTGTATTTCTTTACCAGATGATCCTGGAGGTGGTTCTTGTGGTCCGAACGCTTGAGGCGATATTTCGCCATCCTGTACGTCTCCTTATCCTCTTTCTTGTACCCATTGTGATAAGCCTGGTGATCGCATATTTGCTTCCTCGCTCTTACCAGTCGTCAGCGAGCCTCTGGGCGCTGCGCCGGTATGAGATTATTGGTGCAACGGGGCCAGAGTCTAACTTGCAGGCAACGCCAGCGGAGACGCAGGTCTCGGCGCTTTCGGAGTTGCTGCGAAGCCGTACGTTTGCGCTGACGGTGGCAAAAGCGACGGATCTGGCGTCAACGCTACCGTTGAGCGACTCTGTACGTTCAAATCCCCAGTTGCTGGACGATGCTTTGCTTCTTGAAGTCTCCCAGCATGTGCAGGTAATAACTCGTGGCTATAACCTGTATGAGATTACCTACTCGAATCGAGATCCGCGCGTGGCCCAGCAAGTGGTGGCAATGGTTGTCCAGCAGTTTAAATTGCAGGGCCGGGGATTCAGCGTCGTTGAGGGACAGCGCCTTTTGCAAGGGTATGAATCGCAGTTGACCAGAGCAAAAAAGGATGCGAACGACGCGGCACAGGCGGAGGCTACCTATCTCGCAGCGCATCCAGAACTCACAAAACCCGGCGTGAATCCGCTGAATGATCCGCAATATGCTCTTCTCGATGCAAGGCGATTGCAAGCACAGGCTATATTGCAAAATATCCAGGCCACTATTGCAACGTTGAGCCAGCAGGTAAGTACACAGAGCACCGGCGAAGATGTCTTTTTCAGTGTTGTTGATGCTCCCGTGTTGCCACAGCTTGCTGAGTCGCGCTCGAAACTCTTTCTGATTGCAGGTGGTGCCGGCGCAATGGTCGCGCTTGTTGCCTGTATGCTATATGTTCTCATACTTGTGCGCCGTGACCGGTCTTTTTATACTCTCGCGGATCTCCAGAAGATAGCGACATATCCTGTACTTATACAGTTTCCTCGCCTGTCGCCGTCTGCAAGAGATCTTTTGCTTCAGAATACTGCTAAGAACTAATATGGCGGAACAACATTATCCGATTGTGAGAAAAGTGTATGGTTGAAAATACAGATACCGCTCTGGCTCAGACTCAGAAATTAAAAATGGTTAAAAAAAGCACAAAGGAAACACGGAAATCGGTAAAAGAAGAGGCGGCTGTGGCAAAAGATGAACAACAGCCGACAAAAGAAGAAAAGACTGTTACGGAAAAAGAGAAAGATCAGGTGAAAGAAGAAATAATTCTTGTAAAAGAGAAGAAACTGACAACAGAAGAAAAAGTGACTGTGGCAGAAAAGAGGCAACAACCAGTGAAAGAAGAGGTAACAGTTGTGGAGGAGGAGCAACTACCGGTGAAAGAAAAAGTGATTATCGCAGAGGAAACACGTGGGAATAAAGCGGTGACCTCCGCAGCGGTATGGAAGCCAGTGCCTCCCTCACGCGCGGTAGCAGCAAAGAATGGAGAAATACGAGATCCGAAAGGTGGTGCCAGTTCAAAGCGCCGCTTACAATATCAACTGGCAGAAGTACGTATGCTACGTACACGCTGCGGGCAACTCGGTACCTCTTTGTTTTTTCATGAGCGGGCGGCTGTACGCAGTCTGGGCTTTACCAGTGCCATTGATGGGGAAGGAAAATCCTTCTTAGCCAGGCTGGCAGCCGAGGCGATGGCAGAAGATAACAATGTTCCCGTTACTCTACTGGAATGTAACTGGGAGCATCCAGATCTTGAGAATCTCTTCGGTCTGAAGCGAGGCGCCGGGCTGGCAGAATGGCTGCGTGGGGACTGCGGGTTGGAAGCGATTAGGCAGCAGGTAAGTCATAACCTCACGGTGATTCCAGCAGGTGAAGACAGGCATGATGCTATCAGGCTATTACAACAGTTTCGTCAGAAAGGTGTACTCAACGTGCTGGCCCATCCAGATGAGGTGCTGATCGTTGATCTGCCTTCAGTCGTCATGACTGCGTATGGGCCTCTGGCTGCCAGTCTGGTCGAAGCTCTCGTTATCGTTGTTCGCGCCGGGGTAACCCCTGATAGTCTGGTAGCGGAAGCCTGCGCAAATCTCAAGGATCTGCGGGTTCATGGCATCATCCTCAACCAGGTAGAGAGCCGTATACCACGCTGGCTGCGCCAGTTACTGTAGAAGGACAGGCACGATGAAAAGTGTTTTTCTGCTGCTACTCTTCTTTCTGGGAATTGGCGTGTTTGCGCGCTCATATAATTGCTGGGTACGTCTGCTTCTGGGAGTTGGTATCGTGGGCATGTTGCTCCTCTTCTATCTGCTCCTCTTTTTGAATCTGTCAGGGGAATAGATGTGAAAGAACGTTTGACGCTGGCTGGTGAAAGTGCTGTACCTGCTTTGCTCGCAAAGCGCAGGCGGAGCGATTTGCTCCTTTTCATCGTGCTCTTTTTTACTCTTTTCAGCTTGACTCCCCTGCTCATTCTGAGCGGGGCGGCGGTTGGTTTCAGTGTGCTGCTCGGTCTTCTGCTGGCGCTGCTACTGGCGGCGGCCATTATACGCTGGCCTGTGCTCGGCTTTTTTGTACTGGCTGGATGCGCTCTTCTGGTAGAGCAGGAACCTCTCCCAACGCCTATTTTCAGTGACACCTTATATGTTTTTCACTGGCCGCCACAGCTTGAGGGGTTTGTCGAGCGCCCGGTCGGCCTGCTCGCTCTTTTTGCGCTACTGGTATGGTTGCTGTACCGCCTGGTGCAGCGCCAGACGTCCTTGCGCGGCGGCTTTCTCTTCTGGCCTTTTCTGTTCTATCTGCTCTGTGCGATTGGTGGAGCGCTCTACGGGCTGGCTACCGGCGGCAACCTCAAAATTATCGTGTTGCAGACCCGGCCTTTCTGGTACATGTTTGTTTCGTATTTGCTGGCCTATAATCTTGTGACGCAGAAGAGCCATATCCGCAATTTCTTCTGGCTGGTAATTGCCAGTGCGGGCATAAAAGCTCTTCAGGGCCTCTACATCTATCTGGTTCTTTTTCAGGGTGATCTCAAAGGTCACGATACCATTATGTCGCATGAAGAGTCCTTCTTTTTTGCGGCTCTGCTTCTCCTGGTTGTCATCTTTTGCCTGCATCATCGCTACCGCCCTCAACTCTTTGCTGCGCTCGGCGTCCTGCCGGTCGTGCTTGTCGCAATGGTAGCCAATCAACGCAGAGCCGATTATATCGCTCTGTTTATCGGGGCTGTGGTTGTCTGGGTACTGGTTTTTCGGATCAAGCCGGCGGCTCGCAAGGCGCTGCTTATAGGGCTACTCCTGTGTATTGTGCTTGGCGTTGGTTACGTTTTTGCTTTTGCACGTGCTGAGGGAAGCTTTGCCGGTCCAGCGCGAGCGGTTATATCGCTTTTCGATCCTTCCGCGACAGATGCGCGAGATGCCTCTTCTAATCTTTATCGCACCTTCGAGAACAATGATTTGAAATATACGGTGAAGGAATACCCGGCTGGTCTGGGTTTCGGTAAGCCATTTCTTCAACCTCAGCCGTTAACACTCATTTTCCCTAAAATTCTGGAATTTGATCCTTATTACAACTATGTCCCGCACAACACTATTTACTGGATATGGGTAGATCTGGGTCCAATCGGCTACTTTGCGCTCTGGCTTCTCATTGGCACAATTGTTGTGCGCGGGAGCATTGTCGCCCGCCAGCTCCGTGATCCCTACCTCCAGGTGGTAGCCATTTATGTCGTTGCTATAACCTTAATGGAAGTAGTTGTTGCCTTTGCTGATTATCAGCTTTTCTTTTATCGCAATGTCATCTACCTGGGCCTTCTCTGTGGCCTGCTGGCGAAATTGCCCGCCCTGGATCAAATCGAACAAAAGGAAGTTCTTCTACATGAATCTGCTCATGGTCTCGCCGCACCTGCCCGATCCCTCATGGGGAGCCGGCACACGTAGCTACCATCTCCTCAAGGCCCTGGCGCGTGAGCATACTGTCTCGCTACTGGCGCTGACCGATGGAACGGTCAGGATGAGTGAGACAGCTATCCCTGGCCTGGCATCTGTTCACCAGGTAGTCTTGCCTGCTTCCAGGCTGCGTAAACGAGCACAGCAGTTGATGAGTATATTACGCGGCAGGTCATATCTGCTCGATTTCTACTTTCTGGAAGAAGTACAACGGGAACTGGATAGTCTCTTCGCTGCCGGGCGCTATGATGCGGTGCTCTTTGAGAGTGTTTTTATGGCAGGCTATCGGCTTCCAGCAGGTCTTCCTGCAATCATTGACCAGCATAATATCGAATATGAGTTACTACAGCGCACTTTCCGGCGTGAGAAGAACTGGTTGCGCAAGTGGTATAACTGGTGGGAAAGCCGTATGCTCAAACCTGTTGAGCTGGAGCGTTGTCGTAAGGCACAGGCCATTCTGGTGACGAGCGAACGAGAGTGTTTTTTATTGAAAGGCGAGATCCCACAAGGTGTTATCGAAGTAGTCCCTAATGGGGTAGATATCGAGAGTTTCAGCGCAGATGGCGAACAGCAGGAAGTGGTCCATCGCCTGGTCTTTACTGGAACAATGAATTATTACCCCAACATTGACGCCGTTCTCTTCTTTGTGCGTGAGTGCTGGCCGCTGATCCGCTCGCAGGTTCCAGATGCGACCTGGCATATTGTCGGTAAGTCTCCGCCACCTGAGGTAGTAAAGCTGGCAGAGCTGCCGGGCGTTACCGTGACAGGTGCGGTTCCTGACGTGAGGCCCTACCTGGCGCAGGCGGCTGTGGCTATTGTCCCACTGCTCATCGGCAGTGGGACGCGCCTGAAGATCCTTGAGGCGCTGGCGATGCGCAAAGCGGTGGTCTCAACAAGCCTGGGCTGTGAGGGCTTGACTGTTACGCCGGGAGAGCATCTCGTTGTGGCAGACCAGCCGGAGAACTTCGCACGAGCTGTTGTCGATCTTTTGCAGCATACAGAAAAGCGTGTGGCTCTTGGGAATGCCGGCAGAGCACTTGTAGAGGCCAGCTATAGCTGGCAACAGTGCGGCGAGAGCGTTATCCGCACGCTGGAAAAAGTGATGAGGTAAGTCAGATGGCTGTGTTACAGTGGCTTCTCCTGATCGTGGAAGGATGGATCGCGCTTCCTATCGCCTACCTTTTTCTTCTTTCACTCTCAGCCCTGCTCGCTGCAAGGCGCAGGACAATGCAGAATGCGCGCCCAGTTTCTGGACAGGTGAGATTTGCGCTGTTGATACCTGCACATAATGAAGAGATGATACTGCGCACACTGCTTGAGAGTCTCGCTCTTCTCGATTATCCGAAAGACAGGTATACCGTCTATGTCATAGCCGATAATTGCACGGATAAAACCGCCGAACTGGCTCGCCAGACTGGCGGAGTAGAGGTATATGAACGCTTTGATGTGGACAGGCGCGGCAAGGGGTACGCGCTGAACTGGATGTGGCAGCAGTTGAAGGAGCGGCATCTGACCTATGATGCCTATGTCATCCTGGATGCGGATTCTGTTGTTGTTCCGGCATTTCTGCGGGCAATGGAGAGAGAACTGGCCGGGGGAGCGCGGGCATTGCAGGCATGTAATACTGTGCTGAATGTCACGGCTTCACCCAGCACGGCCTTGCGTTGGATCGCTCTCACACTGATCAACCATGTACGTCCTCTCGGTAGAAATGGCATTGGCGCTTCTTCCACACTCACAGGCAACGGTATGTGCCTGAGCCACGA
The DNA here is from genome assembly GCA_014896635.1 of Ktedonobacteraceae bacterium. Next base: position 2,765 of record JADBKA010000132.1, on the reverse strand, counting down.
TCTGCTGGAGCGCCATCCCTGGCAGGCTTTTGGCATTGCGGAAGATTACCAGTATTACCTCACGCTGGTCGAGCATGGTGAGCGCGTGCGGTATGTGCCAGAGGCTGTGGTGCGCTCACAGATGCCGACGACGTTCGCTCAGATGCGCACACAGGATGTGCGCTGGGAAGCGTCGGGGCAACAGCAATCGCAATGGCGCATTGCTCTACGCCTGTTGAAAGCGGCTATACGTTCAAGAAGCTTGCTGCATATCGAGGCAGTGGCAGAACTCCTCACTCCCCCTCTGTCCTTCCTGGTCCTTGCCTGCCTTGTAACCCTCGTTGCCTCGATCCTGCTCTGGTCTCTTCCTGCCGTAGTCCTGAACCTTGCGCTCTGGAGCGCACTCTTCTGTTATATCGCAACCGCTTTTTATCTGTTGCGCCCACCTCAAAGCGTATACAAAGCTCTTCTGCATGCTCCGGGCTTCATGCTCTGGAAACTGTGGGTTTATTTTGTGCTCAGTAGAAGCAAAAAACATACCAGCGAGTGGGTGCGTACAAAACGTATATCATCATGAATCGTTTAAAGTATATCAATACGGGTGAAAGAAGAGGTTAAGATTGTATGCCTTCCCTTCGAGTTTGCGCTATCACTTTTGACTGGTATCCATTCGATGTGCTTGTCCGTCGTACGGCAGAAGCTGCGGCAAACGCCGGCTATATCTCACATGTTATCTGCATCAAGCAGGAAGACCAGCCGTCCTATGAACTCTGCGATGGAGTACATGTTTATCGTATTCCACTGTATCGTAGTTTTGGTCGTTCCTTGCCATTCACTATCCTTGAATGGTGCTGCTTTCTTGTGCTGGCAGGTATAAAGGTGACTCGCCTGCATCTCAAGCACGCTTATGATATAATCCATGTACATAATATGCCTGATTTTCTTGTTTTCTCTGCGCTCGTGCCAAAAATTCTGGGAGCCAGAATTATCCTGGAGATTCAGGATGTCTCTCCTGAACTCATGGCGGCGAAGGCGAAGGGGCGCTTGCGCGGATTCATTACGCGCCTGGCGATAGTGCAAGAGCGCATTTCAACCGCCTTCGCGCATCATGTGATCACCGTCGGCTGGCCGTTTGAGCGCCTGCTGTTGAAACGTGGGGTGCCAGAGGAGAAGATTACTAATATTCTCAACAGTGCTGACCCTAAGCTCTTTCCTGCCTCGCGGCGCACCGAGCCTTCGACGGAAATGCCCGCCGAGGATCGTCCACTCGTGCTGATGTATCATGGGACAGTGACGGAGCGTAACGGGTTAGATACCGCCTTGCGGGCTTTTGCCAAAGCGCGCCAGGTAGTGCCACACTTGCGCTTTGATATCAAAGGACGAGGAGAGTCAATTCCCTATCTCAAGCTGCTGGCGAAAGAACTGGGGGTGAGCGAACATGTCATCTTCAGCGATCCTTGCCCTTCTGAGGAGCTGGTCGATGTTGTCCTGCATGGTGATATCGGCATTATTCCCTATCGCTCCGATGGCTTCATGGACCTGGTGCTGCCAACCAAAGCGTATGAGTTTGCCTGGATGCACCGCCCGATGATTGCCTCTGATACACCTGCCATCCGTTCGATGTTTCGCCCGGAGTCGATTAAGCTCTGTGAAGCATCGAATGCTGAAAGCTTCGCCGAAGCAATCATCGACCTCGCTCTGCATCCTGAGATGCGTGTGCAGATGGTCGCGAATGCCGCCGAGGACTATATGCCTTTTCGCTGGGAATTAATGGCCGAACGCTACCAGCAATTGCTGCTTGCTCTTGCCCAGAAGCGACGCAAATAGCAATTAAAAAGTGAGAACCGGGGGGTGCCAGCCCGGTTCTCACCTTTTAAAGGAAATTGATATTACTGCTGTATCTGCACAGTCCACTTGCCTTCACTGATGATGCTGAGGTAGACCTTCCCCCCACGATATATCTCGGTGGAATTACGGGTATTGTCCTTTTTACATGTCGTTTCTACTCCATTGCCCAGAAGCGCATTGGTTGTACTATTGGCATGGATAATAAGGTTGTAGCTCAGATTGTTATGTGACGTGGGATCACAGCTCCAGGCGATGCGCCAGTGCTCAGGTACAGTAAAAACCGAGGTTTTCTTCGCTCCGGTACCGGTAAATGTCTGTATTGTTGTCCACTGGGGAGAGTGCGTGGGTGCCGGAGTTATTGCGACCGCCGTTGGGGTACCGGCAGTGATGACAGGTGTGTGCGCTGCTCGTTTATCGTCATCAATCATGGGAGTCGGCATCGCTATACCGCCAATCGTTGTCCTGCTTTCCGGTAAGAGATAGCCGGCCATAAAGCTTGCAGAGAGTAATGCCAGAGTAATAAGTGTTGCCAGGACAGGATGACGGCCTGACCAGGCGAAAGGTGTTCTCAGTATTTTTGTCAGTTTATCTGGTTGCTGTGATGGAATTTTTGTAAAGTTATTTGATTGCTGTGGCGGGCCGTAATTCACTTTCCAGTTCTCCTTCTAGTTCTCCTATTGCTGTCGTTTTTGTTAAATTGATTAAATCAGCCAGAAGGGGCATGGCGTTTTGCTGGTAAGAGCCTCTTCTGGCTGAAATCGGTAAGCTAGAGAGATACAAAAATGCTCCTGGGACGCTTGCGATCCACAAAAGGAATGGCTCCCAGTGGCTGGCTGGCAACCGTTGTTTGCGTTTTGATCTGCGCAACGGGGCTGTTATAGACGCTGGAGACGCGCACGTCGTCGAGGTAGAGGCTGCCAGGGGCGCTATCGTAGAGC
>JADBKA010000429.1 GCA_014896635.1 Ktedonobacteraceae bacterium | reverse complement strand
TGTTCACCGAAGTCAAGGGCGCCGAGCTGCCCTGCCTGACCAACCTGCTGGCGATTCCCTGCCGGTGCAGGCTCGGATCAACTGCCAGTCCCTGTATTTGAGCCAGGCAGTTCCATTGCCGGAACTCAATAGCAATCCAGCCAACAGGCCGACATTCTTGCTCAGCCACATAGAGGCGAGCATTAAGAGGCTGAGCATCCAGGCTATCAAGAGTACGGACTCCCGCATCCACATATCGGGTTGCCCAGCCAACCCTTTCTAACACCTAGCGACAGGCCGCACGATGTTTCTCAGCTATGTATCGCGTAAGAACGATCATAAATTTCTCATTTTCCTTTCTCTACACCATATCGGGTAGCGGTCCCATATGGCGGCTCCAGATCGCACGTGCCAGCGCATGTCCGTCAGCCGCGACATCGTAGCGTGCGAAGTAGTGACAGATGCGCTCAACATCGCGCGCCAGCAGCGAGAACACATCCGAATTGTGATACGGGTCAACGGCCTGCGCAAAGTCGATCAGCGTTACAGCCCCCTGCCAGTAGAGCACATTGTACGCCGACAGGTCGCCGTGAATACGTCCATGCGCCAGCGCCAGCTCGACATTGCTGATAATGCAGTCGAAGAGCGGCTGCGCTTCATCGCGCTCCAGAATCACATCACAGAGACGCGGCGCTGGTTCGCCGGCATCGCCGATATACTCCATCAAGACGGCGTTGCCAATCTGAGCAACTGGTCGCGGCACGTTCGCTCCATGCGCATGTAACAGGCGTTGCGTCTGGTATTCGTATTCAATCCAGGACGCGACCTGTGCCGCGCGTCCTTTCTCAGTTTTACGTGTCGCGGCGCTGCCCCGGCGGCTATTGCCGTGCTCGGCCTGGCCCTGCTCATCGCGCTGGACACGGCTGAAACGATAGATGGCATCGTTGCGCAGGCTGCGAAACATGCGCGGGCGGTAGATTTTTGCCGCCAGGTACACCGCTCCTGTCGAGGGATGGGCCTGGCAGCAATAGACGGTAGCCTCCTTCCCACTATGCGCCTCGTGCAGTACATCGGTAATCAGGTTCTGATCGTAGAATGGTGTCAGTGATGAGAGTAGCCAGGGCGCGTCACGCTGCGACGCCAGAAATGTCGGATTGAACGGAGATTTGACCTGTACATGCTCACTTTCCTCGTCTGTATACGACTGCTGATGTAGCCAGCGCTGCACATCGGAGCTGCTCTCATAACTGGTCTTCTTGACCGGTTTCTTCTCTTTCTCAGGCTTGCCAGCCTTGCGAGCCAGGACTGCCCGCTCTCGCGCACTCGGTTTTATACGCACAAATGTTACCGGTTTCTCATCTTCCGGGTCATACAGAAAATGCTTCTTCAACGCAAAAGCTCCTTTAAATGCCAGGGAACTCCTATGCGAAGCTTTTGACGTTCCATCTCTCTTCACTCACGAACAGACCGGGACAAAGGAGAGATGGTATCCGTTATCAAGCGGATAAACGTCAAAAAGCGCATAATATGCTAGAAATGTGTTGTAGGAACAGGTGATATAACCGGGTAGTAAGTTCAAAGGAGCGGCAAAAAAGCAGAAGGATATAGCAGAAGAATAGCAGGATGTGACAGGTCGATTGATCGATCAGGGATAGAGAGAACTGGACGGACCCACTCAGCCTGCACTACCGCTCCTCTTGAACGCCGGAGCCACAATTACTTTCGCCATGATGCATACCTCCATAAATGAGAGTTCATAGAGAGGATACCATACCC
>JADBKA010000131.1 GCA_014896635.1 Ktedonobacteraceae bacterium | reverse complement strand
TTTACGTGGTGAGGTGAGGGAGATGACGATTACCTCGTGCAGGGGTGAGCAGCCCGTGCTTCTCGATTTTCCTCCTTACAAACAGTGTAAAGCAGGTCAATGCTAGTATAAATATAGCGGACGCATGATGTTTTGTCAAGAGATGTAAAGATAAATAGAGAAAACATGGGGAAAGGGAAACCGGGTGACAATACTTACCTACCCGGTTTCCCAGGGCGCTCTTGGGGCGCCCGGTTATCACAACGCCAGGCGGGCGCGGGCGTGGCTCTTTTTGGCCTTGATCATCTGGAAAGGCTGGAAAGGGCCACTATGGCCGGCGGGCATGTAACCACGCAGGTGGGTGCCTGCCGGTTCGTACTGCTCGTTTTCTATCGTGCCGAAGCGATGAAACAGGGCTACCAGATCGCCATGCTCATAAGGGATGAGCACATCAAGCGCGACAAACTGTCGTGTGAGCATCTCAGCAATACTGCACAGCAGAGCGTCGATACCGCTCCCCTCTGCTGCTGACACCTGGACCGCAGGGAATTGTGCGGTCAGGCCCTGCAACTGAATCTGTGTGCCGGGGGGCAGCAGGTCACTCTTGTTGAGTGCTACAATCATCGGCAGTCCGCCGGCTCCGATCTCTTCCAACGTCTGCTCGACGGCTGTCACCTGGCGCTGGAAGTGGGGATGTGAAGCATCGACCACGTGAATAAGCAGATCGGCCTCGGCCACCTCTTCCAGTGTGGCGCGAAAGGCGGCGACCAGCGTCGTAGGCAGGCGCTGGACAAAACCGACAGTATCGGTCAGCAGGATCTCCTGGCCGCCGGGTAGCCGTACGCGGCGGGTAGTAGGATCGAGCGTGGCGAAAAGTCTGTTCTCGGCCAGCGTCTGGGCGTTGGAGAGCCGGTTGAGCAGTGTTGACTTGCCGGCGTTGGTATAGCCTACCAGGGAAACGACCGGCGGGCCGGCGCTCTTGCGGCGCTCGCGGTGGAGTTGCCGCTGTGTGCGTACCAGTTCCAGTTCTTCCTCAAGCTGATCCTTCTGCCGGCGCAGCAGGCGGCGGTCAACTTCGATCTGTTTCTCACCTTCGCCACGCTGGTTGACGCTGCCACGCTGGCGCGAGAGGTGCGACCACTGCCGAGTCAGGCGCGGCAGGTCGTACTCGATCTGAGCCAGTTCGACCTGCAAGCGTCCTTCGCGGGTGCGAGCGCGCTGCCCGAAAATGATCAGGATGAGCGCTGTCCGGTCCAGTACCTGCACTGCGAGTTCGCGCTCCAGGTTGCGATGCTGATTTGGTTTCAGTTCCAGGTCGAAAATGACGGCATCACAATTGTGGAAACGCACCAGATCCGCCAGTTCTGTTACCTTGCCGGAACCGAGCACCGTAGCGGGATGGGGATGCGCCAGGCGTTGTACGAGACGATCAACACACTGGACGCCTGCCGTTGTTGCCAGTTGGGCCAGTTCCTCCAGCGACTCATCCACCGGCCAGTCGTTCTCGAATATCTCGACGCCCACCAGAATCGCCCGTTCTGGCGCCTCTGCCAGCAGACCCTGCATGGGCCGTTCTTCGTTTCTCCCATGAGCGGGAATATATCGTTCGGGCAAAACCAACTCCTTATATTTTTAACCTGACTGTATTGTATGCTAATACCATAGAAATGTGGAAGACCGGTCGTTTTTCGATCCACTGTGGTTGAGCAGGACAGAAATGCCCCGATCTCTCTGAAATCTGTTGAATGTGTAGAACGGGCATCAGGCTGGTACTCCTGCATAATGCTGGTGAGGCGGCTATAACGTTAGCAGACGGAGTTGCTTGCAGTTATGGTAAGAGAGAGTGCAAGTTGTGTGATTCCTCTGCAAATGATAGCTTTCTTCGCCATGTACCGTCGCCAGCATGTGCTTCTTTCTCTCTCTTTCAACTGATGGAGTCATTGCCGTAGCAGTTGCTCTACCTGGCAGGAAGCGAAAGAAGACATCTGCATGCACCTGGAGCCTGGCACAGGTTACTTGAAACCTATCACGCGAATCACTGCTTGCTCTCCTCCTCTGGTATGTGTGGTATGAGGTAGTAATGTATACTGGCTGAATCCTACTTTTCGACTCTCCTAGTTTACACGAATTCACTGGAAAAATCAAGCTGTGACTTCGACTCCTTTGTGCATCTCCTTTTTTCCTTTAATCGGCGCTGGCGCTATCTTAGGAAAGTAGGGCCGTGCCAGGGCGGCACTGACGATGAAAAAGATGATAGCGATAGCCAGATCTATGACCGTATAGCCAATCCAGAGTGGAAGAGAGAGTGTGTTGCTGATACGAAGTAACATCGACGAGCCAGTTGAGGGATCAAGGCTGACGACAGCAGCGAAAGGATTCCATGCGAGAATGAAGAAAAGCTCGCTGGATGTGGGAGAGCGCCTGGTCAGCGGATACCACAGGGTGCTGATAGCCAGCGGAAAGCCAAGCCAGAAAAGCGTGATGACGTAGGTGAGAGCGGTAGAGATGGCCGGGCGCTTGATGATCACTGAACTGAATAGCCCCAGATTCCCTATGAACAGAGTCGTGACGATGTAGATGAGCAGAACCGCCAGCAGTTGTGTTGGTGAGACCCCGCCGAAGAAGAGCAATAAGCTGAAGAGTGGCACAGAAGAAGCGATGAGCAGGAGTGCGTTGACCATACCGGCTAGCAGTTTGCCCGCGATCAGGCCAAGCCCTGTAAGCTGTGAGCAGAGTAGCAGGTCAAACGTCTGACGCTCTTTCTCTCCATTGACGGCTGTAGCGGTAAATGCTGGCGTGATAAAGATGATCAGAAAGAGTTGCAGCATGGCAAGAACATAATAAAGGATACCGCCGACCATGCTTAGTGTATTGCTGGTGGCAGGGACATTCGCTGTCTGGAGCACCAGCCAGCCCGCCAGTCCTAGCAGAGCAATATAGACGACCATCAGCCAGACGGTACGCTCGCGGCGCATACGCGAACGTAGCTCTTTGGTGAGCAGTGCGAGAAAACTCATATAATCTCTTCCTGACAGTTTTTTTCAATAAGTTTCAGCGTCTTAGTCCCGGCGAAAAGAAAGCCATTGAAGCGGGTGGGTTACCAGCGGTTCGTCTGACCGAAGAGTTCCCGCCTGTCTATACAGACGAACGAGAAGCGCCTGAGGATACCGCTCTCACCGTTTTCTACTCAAATGCGATGGGAAGCGAGAACAGGCCGCGAAAAACCAGGCTTTTCGTCCATTCCAGTTCGCCTGTTTGCAGGCGTGGTGCATGGAGTCGCTTCACAAGCGTATTGAAAGCGATTTCCGCTTCGAGTCGTGCCAGCGGTGCGCCCAGGCAGTAGTGGATGCCCTGCCCGAACGCGAGATGGCGATTCTCCTGCCGACTCAGGTTGAGCCGGTCCGGTTCGTCAAACTGGGCCGGGTCTCTGTTGGCTGCCCCCAGGCAGAGCAGGATCTCCTGCCCGGCGCTGATCTGTTTGCCACCAATCTGTATATTCTCTTTCGCCAGCCGCGAGGTCAACTGAACTGGGCTCTCATAGCGTAGCAACTCCATCACTGCCAGTGAGATCATGGCAGGATGATCGCGCAGTGCCTGTAACTGGTCGGGATGGGTGAGCAGCGCGAGCATGCCGTTGCCGAGCAGGTGCGTGGTTGTGCCATGCCCTGCCGCGAGCAACAGGACGCAGTTGGCAAGCAGTTCTTCTTCAGTGAGCCTATCCCCCTGCTCTTCGGTAGCGATCAAATCCTGCAAGAAATCATCTTTAGGAGCTGTACGGCGTTGGGCAATCGTCTTGCGGAAGTATTCGATAAACTCGGCCACTCCTAGTAACGCCTGGATTGCCCCTTCCATCGTGAGGTTGCTCTCGCCGAGCAGCGTTCCGAAGCTGCCTGTCCATGCGATAAACTGTTCACGGTCCTCTGGTGGCACACCGAGTAATTCGGCGATCACGATGGCGGGCAGTGGATAGGCGAAATCGCGCATCAGGTCCATCTGTCCCTGCTTTTGCACGGCATCGAGCAACTGATCGACGATGCCCTGAATGCGGGGACGCAGGCTTTCGAGCACGCGCGGGGTAAAGGCTTTCGCAACCAGGCCACGCAGGCGCGTATGGTCAGGCGGGTCCAGGAAGAGTATCTGCCGGGTTAGTGCTAGTGTCACAGGCTTGAGGGTATCGCGTACTTCTTCGGGGAACCACGTGGTGTCTATGAAGAAACGTGCCGCCGAGAGCCGGTTATCGCGCAGGGCCGAGAGTACCTCTGTATAGCCGGTGATCACCCAGCTATTTGTCCCTTCGTCCCAGCGTACAGGATCTTCCGCACGCAGGTGGTGATAAATGGGATAAGGATTGGCAAGATGTTCAGGATTGAGCGCATCCATCAGGCTGATTTGCGAACGATTTTGCACGATACTCTCCCTTCTCCTCTGCAAGCGATTAACGTTACTCTTTCTCACTCCTAATTATAGGATATTTTTATAGGATATTTGCAAAAGGAGCAGGCAGAGCGTCCTCCCTACCACGACCAGTCGTTGCCCACGCTCAAGCTGAAAACTAATGTTGCGAAAAATCTCTTTCTCACCATAATACCTGGTGAGATTCTCGGCCAGGAGCACAATGCGTTCGCTTGGGTAGCGCACCCGAAAGTCGATTTTGATGCGCCGGCTGTCCTGCGGCAATTGTGGCAGACTGGCTTCCAGGGTTGCGATGCGCCTGTCGATGGAGATGCGCTGGCGCACACGCGATGCACCATACTTGCGTAATTTCTGCGAAGTCTGGCGCAGGCGAGTAATTTCCCGTTCTTGAAATTTTTTCGTGCGCTCCATCAAAGCAAGAGCATCGCCCGTCGTCTTCAGGTAACTGGAGTAGGTACCGAGATACTCTTCGAGTTTGTGTGTAAACTCATTGAGACGCAAAACCTTATTGATGCTGCGATCAAGCAAGTCCAGATCATGCGAAATGATCAAGATCGCGCCGCGATAGCTTGCGAGAAATTCCATCAACCAGGCGGTGGCCTCTACGTCCAGAAAGTTCGTTGGCTCGTCGAGCAAAAGCAGATCAGGCGACTGAAAGAGCAGACGTGCGAGTGCGAGCCTGGTTTTTTGTCCACCGCTCAAGGTGCTGACGGGGCGATCCAGCGTCACCCCGTTCAGGTTCAGCCCGGCGATCAGTTGTTCGCTGCGAGCCTCTGCATCGTAGTAACCCAGGCGTTCCAGAGTATCCTGCGCCTGGGCAAAGTGTTGCAGGAGTCTTTGCAATTCTCCGCCCGATGCCTTTGCCATTTGACCCGCCAGCGTTTCGTAGCTGTGAACAGCCCGGTCCAGGCCGGTACTGCTCAAAATGAAATCGCGCACTGTTGCCCCATTGCTCACTGTTCCTTCGTGCGCGACGTCCTGCGCGAGATAGCCGTAACTCCCTGGCAAAAGCACCGTCCCGCTGTCAGCATCTTGTAGACCGGCAATAATTTTGAGCAGTGAGCTTTTCCCCGCACCATTGACGCCGATCAGGCCAGCCTTCTTTTCCTCTGCGCGGAAATGGGTGTGGGATCTGGCAGGTTTCTGAGGATGGGCTTTTATCTACGCCACTGCCGGGCGAATTGCCGGGTGAGATTGAGGTACTGCATGTTGTAGCTCGTGCCTGGCTCGATCTGGGAGCCTTCAAACCACTCGTTGAAACTGGTAATGGTGATCCAGTCAGGGCGACTGCCGATAGCCGCCTGCCAGCTTGTGGTGTAAGTGGCTCCATTGTTGCGCGGCACCGTGTAGGCGCCGGTGCGGCCCGGCACGCGCGTGTCATCATAGCCGGGCAGCACGCCAGCGGCCCAGATTTTACGAGTGTTGTGTGCGTTGTTGTAGGCGTCGATTTTTGTGCGGAAGCCGTTGTCAACTGCCGGCATAGTGTTGTTCTTAATGCCCCAGTAGCCTGCGCTGAACAGGTGAAGACCGTCGAAGACGCGCAGGAGATCGGTGTTAACCCCTTCAGCCGACCAGAGCATCTGGTTGCCTGGATCAGCCTGCTGGCGAATAGCTGCCCACTGGTCCAGCGTGCGGCCCTGGCCGAGCGGGTCCCAGATGAAAATAACAGGCTTGCCCTGCCAGTGGAAAAAGTGAGAATCGCTGCCATAGTGCGCCATGAGATAACGCAGCGCGTTCACGATTTTATCTGTGCTATTCAGTCCTGCCGCATTGCTCTCAAGGTAGATGGTTGAGGTAAAGCGGGTGCCGGTCTGTTGCTCCAGCGTGGCTGAGCGGGAGAGCAGTCTGGCGAAATTCTTATCAGTCGTATCGCCGGGACCCCACCAGGAGCTGATAAAGCCGGTGATACCGGCCTGACTTGCCCAGGCGAGCTGGCGATCAATGGTGGCGTCGTCGCTGGAGTTGTATTTGATCGTAGGGAGATCTGACATTTGCGAGGCGGACCAGGTTGAGGTGGTGTACCACATGTAGTAGGACGCGAGCACAGGCCGGCTATTCTGCTTTGTCGCTGTCTGGGTGTCTGGCGATGGCGACGGATTCACGATGGTCGTCGGCGTGAGGAGCTGCTGCGGAAATTGCAGGCCAGGGTTACTCGTGCCGGTCGGCTGTGCTGGACGAGACGGCGCTGTAGGCGATGATTGAGCAGCCTGTTGATTATTCTGACCGCCGCCACAGGCTGAAAAAAGCAGCAGACAGGCGCAGATCCAGAGTAGCCATGCCCACGCTGAACGGCTTTTCCGCAGAGTATCTCTCCCCATAAAAAAACCTCTTCCTGGCTGACCGTACGATCTCCTACTTCTACTAAAGAAACGAACGTCGATACTTCCTGGAACATTATACGAAAGTCGGGTCAGACAGGCTGATCTCTCTGGCTGGATTTTCGCTCGATGATCTGTGAGGTGTACTGCCCGCCCCAGTCGAGCATAGCCAGCAGGATTGGCTCCAGCGTCTTGCCAAAATCTGTCAGCGAATATTCAACCTTTGGCGGGATCTGCCTGTAGATTTCACGATGCACTACGCCATCTGCTTCCAGCTCGCGCAGTTGCAGCGTCAACATGCGTTGTGTGATCGTTGGCATGTCGCGTTTGAGATCGTTGAAGCGCCGGGGACCCGACAGTAGCTTAAAGAGGACGACAGCCTTCCATTTGCCACCGATGACATCGAGCGTTGCCTCGACCGGGCAGCCGTACTGACAGCTTTTATTGCTTACCATCCCATATTCCTCCTGGTTAGTATCTTTTTTGATACTATAGCACATTGATGTGCGTACTTGTAGAAATGTTTGCACCTGCTTATACTCATGGCATAGTTTCCGCAAGGAGAAAGGATGCAAAAGCAATGGTCTTGAGCGATGAGGTACGTCAGGCTCTCACGGCGGGTCACCTGGCGCACCTGGTGACTCTGAATAAAGATGGTAGCCCACAGGTCAGTGTTGTGTGGGTGGGCCTGGAAGGTGATGAGATTGTGTGCGCGCACCTTCGTGAGTACCAGAAAGTGCGCAATATACGCAGGGATGCGCGCGTAGCACTATCGATGGCGACGGGTGGCAAGACGGGAGGGCTGGATAACTACCTGGTGATCAACGGGCGCGCCCGTATTACCGAGGGTGGCGCGCCGGCCCTGCTGAATCGCCTGGCTCAAGTCTACATCGGGCCGGGTGTGACGTTCATTCCTGAGGGTGCGCCGGAAGGCTATATCACGCGCATCAGTATCGAGCGCATTGGTGGCATTGGCCCATGGAGCGAGCGGCGCTGAAGAGAACTATATAAGGACGGAAAGATTGTGTGGAGATGAGAAGAGAGCAGCCACAATGGCTGCTCTCCTCATGAGGGGAAAGGAAGGATCGAGAGTTGTTCTGTTTTATCAAGGCCAGACTGATGAAGCCTTGATAAAGTCACTGACGGGCGCGAGCTGGCCGTTTTTAATCTGGAAGAAGATGAAATCGCTTACACCGCCGTGCTGAGTTGGCGACCAGGTAAGAGTTGGCCCGAAGCCTGTATCGTAGTTCACAAAGCCGGTATCAAGTGCCTTGCGCAGGCTTTCGCGGGTGAGATCCTTGCCTGCCTTGTTCAGCGCATCGGCGAACAGCTTGGCATTGATATAGCCGTAGAACTTATAGGCGCTGAAAATGGGATCGCTACTGGTTGCTTTCAGGTAGTCTTGAGCAACTGGCGAATCGGTATTGGTATAGCCGCTGAGATAAACCCCCTCGCCTGCTGCACCAAGTGCTTTGGCCCAGGAGTTATCTGCCATAGGGTAGTTGGCGAGGTAGCCCAGGCGCGGCTTGTAGCCCTGCTGTGTCGCTGCCGCGATAAACTTCGCCGTTGGCCCTGGCAGGCCATTGAGCACGATGAAATCGGGATTGGCAGCCTTCATCGTCTGCACAGCAGCCGTGAAATCGCTTTGTGTGGCCTTGTAGCCAAGCGAGGTGACCATCTGGCCGCCGTATTTCTGAAGAGATTCGTTGAGGGTGGTCTTTTGCTGCAAACCCAGCACATCGTCCTCATAGAGCAAGGCGACAGATTTCGCCTTGAGCGTGTTCGTCACATAATAACCGATCACATGACCCTCGTCGCCGTAGTTGGGCTGCGTCATCCAGACCCAGGGCAAGGTTTTCCCCTGATCGTCCTTAAACTTTGCGCCGCCACCTATAGGATCGACAAATGGAATGCCTTTAGGGTTGGTGTAGCTCGAAGCCACGTTCGCGTTGCCGGAACCACAGACCTGGAAAATGGCAAAGACGTTATCTTTCTCAACGAGTTGGCGTACGACGTCTTTAGTTTTTGTCGAATCGCCATTGTCGCTGACCTGAATCAGCTTGATCTTGCGTCCGTGAATGCCTCCTGCTGCGTTAATCTTGTTAAAATAGAGTTGATCCCCCGCCAGGATCGGGGCACAGATCACCTGAATACTGCCTGTCGTGTCGAGGACCGCGCCGAGTGTAATCGTGTCGTTGGTCACGCCGGGAACATTGGCGGACGCTGTGCCGCCTGAGCCGGACGGGGTACCACCGCATGCGGCCAGTACCAGCATTGCCGCAAGCAACACACCTGTCGCTGCGCGCTTCCCTGACTTCCGAAACCATGCCAAGAGTCCCATGTTGTGCCGTTCCTCCTCTGTCTGTAAATCTCTTACATGCTTTGTAAGAGCCGATGCACTACCGTTGCATTGCGTTGGGGCTACCGGGTCTGCAAGTCAGCAGAAAAATACTTGAATATGACACATGACTCATGTATCATATTAGCAGATAAAAAAATCCCTGTCAAGGGGAGTGGCGAATATCCAGCAGATCCGTCCATACTGCGAAAGGAGAAAACGAGATGCTGGCATTGCTTCAGGTCATCATTGCGGGTCTTGTGACGGGGAGCCTGTATGGCTTACTGGCTCTTGGTATCGTGCTGATCTATCGCACAACGGGTGTGCTCAACTTTGCTTACGGGGCGATAGGTATGTTCTGTGCCTGTTTTATGTACACGCTACTCACCTCAGCACATTTGAATTTCTGGCTGGCGCTTATCGCCACGCTGATTTTTGCGCTGGTGCTGGGGGTGCTGCTGGAGCGTGGTTTTGCGCGCCCGGTGCTCAATGCCCCGGTTTTTACGAAGGCTATCGCCACGCTGGCCCTGGCGCTGGTATTGCAGACGCTGGCGCAGCAGATCTGGCCTCAACTTGGCTCGACCGTTCATTTTCCCACGCCGTTTGAGGGGCAGAATCTGCGCCTGGGAGGAGTATATCTCTCGCTGGTCGATATAGTGGTGGTCGTTGTGACTGTTCTGCTGATGGCTGGACTGAATTTCTTTCTCACGCGCACGAAGCTGGGGATTGCCATGCGTGCGACGGCTGATGGGTTGCCGGCTGCGCGCCTGGTTGGGATTCCTGTCGGATTGATTTTTATGCTGGTATGGTCGTTGAGCGCAGTGATTGCAGCGGTTGCTGGCGTTTTTCTGGCGAGCCGGCAGGGCCTGATTGACCTGCAATTCATGATCCCCATTCTCCTGTTTGCGTTTGTCGGTGCGGTGCTGGGGGGATTGGACAGTTTGCCCGGTGCGCTGATCGGCGGGCTGCTGGTGGGTCTGTGCGATAACCTGCTGGCGTTTGTGCTTGCCGGCCACACGCTGGGAACACTCAATATCAGTGATCCTGGTGTGCGCGAGGCCATTATTTTTGTTGGCTTTGTACTCGTACTGCTCCTGCGGCCACAGGGATTACTCGGTCATGCCCTGTTACGCCGCGTTTAGTCCGCAGTCTCGTGCATTGGATGGCGCGAGAAGACAATGTTGTAATCTGCTCATGAAGGGAAAGGAGTGTTCTCATGGCGACCAGAAAAACAGTCCAGGGATCAAAAACGACTGCGCCGGCTGGCGGAACAATGCCGGAATCGCCTGAGACGCGGGAAACAGCGGAGGTGCAACTCAGCCAGGAAGCGGGTGGACCGGCACGTGGTGTCCGTCGCTGGAGTAGCTGGCTGGTGGCGCTGGGAGGAGTGCTCCTGCTCGCGCTGGTGCCTGCGCTCTACGATCAGATATATGGTTTCAGCGCGGGCTTTGAGTTGCATCGCCTGACGCTAATCGGTCTCTTTGTGATTGCCGCGCTGGCACAGAACATTCTGACCGGTTATGCGGCTCAGCCATCGCTAGGCAATGCGGCTTTTTTTGGCGTAGGCGCCTATATGCTGGCCTGGATGACCAACCAGTTTCAGCAGCCTTACCTGGTTGGTCTTGTTGTGGCAGTGCTTGTCTCGGCACTGCTCGGTATTGTGATTGGCGGACCGGCGCTGCGTATTTCGGGCGCGCACCTCGCTATTGCCACGCTCGGCCTGGTGCTGGTGGGGGGATCGCTGCTTGACTTATGGGACAAAACGGCGGGGCGGCAGAGTTATGATCTGACAAATCTCCCACTGCTACTGACCGACGATCATGCACTCTACCTGGTGATCCTTGCTACAGTGGTAGTGCTGATCTTCCTTATCCGCCTTCTGCTCAAATCGCGTATTGGTCGTGCCTGGATTGCCATTCGTGATGATGAGGCGGCAGCGGAAGCGTTCGGCATCAATGTGACACGCTACAAGATTCTGGCGTTTGTGCTCAGTGCCGCGCTGACCGGCCTGGCCGGCGCTCTCTATGCCACCTGGGCAACAACCGCCGGCGCTTTGATGTCGAGTGCTGACCAGACGATAGCATTTCTGGCAATGATCGTGGTAGGCGGTCTTGGATCAATTACCGGCTCCGTCCTGGGTGCTATCTTCGTCGGCTTTTTGCCGCTACTACTTGGGCAATTGCCCAATACTGTTGGAGTTGGTCCGCTGCAAATTCAGGTCTCTACGCTCACATCGGGTATCTATGGTCTGCTGCTGCTGCTGGCGTTGATTTTCTTCCCATCTGGGTTGAACAGTTTAGTTGAGCGGGGACGTCTCCTGGCAGGACGGCTTGTACAGCGAGGAGGGCAGCAATGACAACAAATGTGCGAACACCATTACTGGAAATTCGCAACCTGACCGTTCGTTTTGGCGGGCTGACGGCCATCTCGGAGTTAGACCTGGCAGTCGAGGAAGGCCAGATCTTTGCGCTGGTCGGTCCCAATGGAGCTGGCAAGACAACTGTGCTAAACTGTATCAGTGGCTTTGTTACTCCGGCTGCTGGCACGATTCTGTTCGCCGGCACCTCGCTGCTGCCCCTGGCACGACACCAGCGGGCAGGGCTTGGCATAGGGCGCACCTTTCAATTGCTCCAGCTCTTTTCATCCATGACGGTGATGGAGAACTTACTGGTTGCACAACATGCTCACTGGCGTGCAGGCTCTCTGTCGAGTATTCTACCGTTTAGAGCAGGGAAGACGGAAGGCGAACGTGCGCGCGAGCAAGCGATGGCCGTGCTGGCAATGCTCGGCCTGGAGAGCTATGCGCACAGGCGCGCGGGCATGTTGCCGCTTGGCGTGCAGAAGCTGGTGGGGGTGGCGCGAGCGCTGGTGCTGCGTCCGCGCCTGGTACTACTTGACGAGCCAGCAGCCGGCATTACTCATCAGGAGATGGGACAACTCGTGGCAAACCTGCATCATATCCGCGAGCAGACGGGGGCGACACTGCTGCTGATTGAACACAACATGCAGGTCATCCAGGCCGTTGCGGACCATGTATGCGTGCTCGATTACGGACGCAAGCTTGCCGAGGGAACACCCAGAGAAGTGTTGTCGCATCCCGATGTGCTTGAAGCGTATCTGGGCCGCGATGCACAGCAGGTTGCACAACATATACACATAGACGTGCAGCCTGTAAAGGAGGATTCCCATGCTGAGGGTTGAGCAATTATGTGCGGGCTACGGTCCTTTGCAGGTGCTGCATGATATTAATTTCGAGGTGCCGGCACACTCGGTCGTAGCGATACTGGGGGTCAACGGCGCGGGGAAAACGACACTGATGCGCGCTCTCTCCGGCTTGATTCGCCTGCGCTCCGGCAGTATTACGCTGGGGGAACAGCGCATCGACCAGTTGACGACGGAGCAGCGTGTCAGACATGGTATGGCTCTGGTGCCG
>JADBKA010000130.1 GCA_014896635.1 Ktedonobacteraceae bacterium | reverse complement strand
CGGCGCTCGCGCAGGTGGGCGATGAGCGGTGGTAGCAAGTGGCGGCGCTTCATGGTTAGAATCGCCTGTCGTACTGGACTGAGTTCATAGTCGTGCTCGATGTAGACCGTCTGCCGGCGCAGCGCAACCGTGAGGTGCAGATCGCGCGCAATGTCCTGCGGAAAGTACATCCAGGTAGCAAAGACATTGTGAAAGAACGGCTTGACGACGTCGAGTAGCGGCGAGTGCCGGCCCGCAAATGCTGGATCAAAGTAGAGATACTGCTTGCCCGCTTCGAGAAAAACGTTGCCAAAATGGGCATCACCATGCCCGATCACTGTATACATGGCTCGTGCAGGATTGAGCACCTGTTTGGCCTGCTCGACCAGTTCGCCGAGCGTCACCGGCAACGAGATGCGGTTCACTACCCAGTGATAGGTGAGCAGATCTTCAAAGGTGATGCTGCTTTTCTCGTCCTGATGCGGGAGGAGGACGGCTTTGCCTTCATAGAACGTTTTGTAGCGTGCTCCAGTCAGACGGTGCCAGAAGAGTTGGTGAATGGGTGCCTGCGCGTGCTCTGAAGCTGTGCTCTCAGCCAGTGTCGAGGCGTAGATATCAAGCAGGCGCTCGCACTCGTGTTTTTCAGCGGCAGCCAGCACAGCGAGCCTGGCCTGGGAGGCGTCTGTATGTGTCGTATCACCGGTCTCGGCGGCGCGCATCAGATCAAACATCACCGGCCAGCGCACCAGCGGATACACCACCATCTGCTGTCCCCGCTCGTGCAGCGTGCGCAGCGGTCGCACAATATTGTAGCCAGCATTCGCCAGCAGTTCGGCATGATAATACTCTTGCAGAATCCCTTGCTCCTCAATATGCGTTTTGAAAAAGTATTCCTGGCTGTCTGCCCGATAGATGCCATTGAAGGAGTTCAGTGAGACGGGTTTTGGCAGCAATGTGATGCTCTCGGTAGGCAAGTGCATATGGCGCTGAAACCAGCGTTGCAGCAGCAGCTCGGCTTTTGCGCGCTCGGTGAACTGCATACGCTGGATAGTTGCCAGGTCGTCGATGCGCGCGAGCAGTGCGGGGACGCCTGTCATGTCCGCGATGAGGAAATCGGGCCGGCTCTCTTCGAGCAGCGCGCGCGCTTCCGGCGTCCGCATGCCTGTGAGCACGGCGACAACGAGCGCATTGGCAGCGCGCGCTCCGAGCACGTCACTGGTCGAGTCGCCGACGACGAGGAAGCTGCCACGAGGTGGCAGTGGTTGGCCAGGATGGTAGCCGGGGTCGGCAGCGCGCAGGAAGATATACGGATGTGGCTTGACGAGCGGTGTAACGTCCCCACGAGCGCGCAGCTCCGCCTCGGCCTGCGCAACCTCATCATGTGTGACGATGCGCCGCGCATCGAAATAGTCGTACAGGCCGTAATTTTTCAACGGCTGAATCGCTTCCTGACCGGGCCGTCCGGTCGCAATGCCGAGCACGTATCCCTGCTCACGCAGCATGGCAAGTGTCGTGCGCATCTGCTCAACTGGCAGTAGCGGCTGCTCAAAGTAGATGCAGCCCGGCTTGCCCTTCTGTGCTGGAGCATGAGCGTACTCGCGTGTATAGAGTTCGTCACCCAGGTACCATTCCTGAAAAGATTGGCGCAGAACTGCCAGAAGGGGCTGGAGCGTCTGAAAACATGCTCGATGGGATGGCCAAGCACACCGCTGGCATAGGCGTCGAGGTGATCTATCAGTCCCAGGCCACTATAGCCGTGCAAGGCAGGCTCATCGAGACGGCGAAAAGCTCCTGCGCTGATCAAGGCACTCCTTTTTTCCCTTTCTGCTGTGCACTGCGAGCGCAGACGCGCAATCCACGCTGTATTCCAGGGTTGAAGAGGGAGCAGCGGCGATATATCGGGCAGAGAAGCCAGCAGGTCAATCAGACGGATGCAGACGCCGACATAGCAGGTGTCCCAGTTGGAATTGACCGAGCGCGCTTTGAGTTTAATGATCACCGCCTCCGGTAGTGCTTCATTGGCAGCATGCCAGCTTTCTTTTTCTGTGGCGGCTGGCGTGTAAGAGGTTGCCCCATGAACATTCCAGTAGCGCGGGCTGTAGAGCAGTTCGTGTAGTACCAGCCCAGCCGTCATCCAGTATGCGCGCTCGCTCGTAATCACCCCGTCCAGGTCAAAGACAATCACATTATTCAGGCTATTCAACCGATTCTCCTCAGGCGCTCATGCAGGGCGCGCACATTCATACACTGGTCAGCAAAACGGTAGGTTAGCGGCACGACATAGATATGCGCTGCCCCGCAGCCGCGCAGGACGGCCACAATCTTGAGCAGTTCGGGCGCTGAATCGCCCGCATTGACGACGCCAGAGAGCGCGTACCAGCCTGGTTCCATGCTGCCGCTCAGCTCCGAGCTGGTCACGCGAAATTCGACGCCAGAGACCACGCTTTTCAGCCGTTGCGACATGCGCTCGTAGATCTGCTGCATCTCTTCGTCGCTGCCAGCATGTACGTAGGCCGTGACCATCGAGCGATTACGCGCCTGAGTGCGCGCCTCGATCAGCTCCAGCATGGTTTCTGCGACTCTGAGGGCCGGCGGATTCTGCTTGAGCAGCCGCGCGTTGCCGATCAACGTGGCCTGAGAGTGCAGCACCACGCCGTCTTTAAGCAGCTTGAGATGATTCTCGCGTAACGTCGTTCCCGTTTCGGTCAGGTCAACGATCAGATCGGCTGTATCGGTGAGTGGAGCGGCCTCAAGCGCGCCGTGTGGAGAAAAGATCTTGCAGCCGGTGATGTTGTAACGGCGCAAGAATTGAGCGGTCAGGATGGGATATTTGGTGGCGATACGCAGGCCGCGTCCCCTGTGCATCTGATAATAGCCGGAAAGATGCCACAGATCGGCACAGGTGCTGACATCAATCCATGTCTCTGGCACCGCCACTACCAGGCGGCAGGCACCGAAGCCTAGATTGCGCTCCAGCACAAAGAGATTCTCGTTAAAATCGCTCTCCTCTTCCTCCTCATCGCCATAGCCACGATGCTCGGCCAGAATATCATAGCCCGTAATGCCAAGCGCGGCATCCCCGCTCTCGACGAGCGCCGGAATATCGGCGGCCCGCTGAAATACCACTTCTACGTCAGATATGCTCTTCATACGCGCAAGATACTGACGCGGATTGCTGCGACTGACCGGCATGCCACACTCTGAGAGAAATGAGAGTGTTGATGCCTCCAGCGCCCCCTTACCCGGCAGAGCTAAACGCACTTTCCCGTTATTCGCACTCACAGAACCTTTGCCTTTCCTCTCCAGAAGCACTATTGATGGTGAAGCTTGTAGCAGTTCCCCATCATTGTACAGCATTGAGACAAGCACGAGAAGGGCAGGCCGGCTCGCTTCAGCTTGCGCCTGCCCTCCTTGGGGTCCGCTGGACATTGGCCAGCTAATCCTTTAAGATAGGAGAGGCAACTTTTGCTGACGCTTCTTGCGCGTGTGATCCGTAATCCAGGTACAGTGTCGAAAAGACCGGGCTGGATTTTCAGGGGTTATGAATGGCGCCATGAGTGAACCTTTTTTGCTGGCATTGAAAATTGTTGCTTCGGCGGGCATTGGCCTGCTTATTGGCCTCGAACGCGAATGGGCGCACAAAGAGATAGGAGTGCGTAGCTTCGCTATCACTGCCCTGCTCGGCACGCTCTCCTGGCTGACCGTCTCGACGCTTGCTTTTGTGCAAATCGGCATGCTGCTCGCAGTCGTGCTGCTGGTCAACGCCTACAGCCTGTTGAAAGATCAGACGTTGCAGGTCACTACCTCGCTCACGCTGGCGGCTACCTATGTGCTCGGCGTTGTCGTGGGTATGGGCAATTTTTTTCTCGCACTCGGCAGTGCCATTATGATCGTTGCTTTGCTGACCTGGAAGACGGAACTGATCACCTTTAGCAGCAAATTGACGGTCGAAGAGATTCGCAGCGCGCTCCTGCTCGGTTTTATTACAGCAGTTATATATCCGTTGCTGCCTGATCAGTTCGTCGATCCCTGGAAAGTATTGAATCCGCGCTCGGTCTGGCTGACCGTCATGCTGGTATCAGGACTGAGTTTTGTCAACTACATCCTGCTACGCCAGTTTGGTACACGCGGCATCCGCTATAGTTCTTTGCTTGGGGGCCTGGTCAATAGTGCCGCCACTTCGGCGCTGCTGGGGCGAGAGGGTAGGAACGCTCCTGGCACTATCGACGAAGCGCCGCGCAATATCGTGCTTGCTGACCTCGCCATGATTCTGCGCAACTGGGGACTGGTTGTCATTTTCTCCATCCCGGGTGGTATTCAGGCGAGTCTGACTACCGTGCTGATCCTGGTTCCTATGATGCTGGCAGCGGGCATAGTTGCGCTCATCACCATTTTACGCGCTCGTCAGAAACCGCAGAAACAATCGGGACAGCAGCGAGAAACGCAGGAAAAGCCGCTTCTGAAGTCTCCACTTGATCTGGGATCGGTGCTTGCCTTCGGTCTGCTGTTCCTTAGCCTGACGGTGATCAGTGGAATCGCAAACCGCTTTTTTGGTGCTATCGGCTTCCTGGCTGTAGTGGTGATCGGCGCGTTAGCGAGTGCTGTGTCGTCCGCCGTTCTGGTAGGCCAGCACCTGCACATGCACCAGCTTGGGAGCACGCCCGCCGCTGTCGCCATGTTTCTGGCGACGCTTGCCGGTTTGCTGGAGAACGTTGTAATCTTCTGGGTCGTCAGCCGTCAGATGAGAGCGAGCTTACGCCTGCTCCTGTTGACCATGCCGATAATCCTCGTCGGCGCTCTGCTGGCGGGCGCTGTAGCTATCTTCTTCTAACTGCGCAGCCTGACAAAGCAATATCTCCCTTTCTCTCTCGTCCTGTGAGGATGAGCACTGTTGGTAGTGTTGGTAGAGGTGATTAGACTGGAATCGGGAACGCTGTTTCCAGGCACAGCACGGTTCTGTCTTGATAGCTAACCAGTAAGGAGAGAAAGGCGATGTATTTACGCATAGATAAACTGGCAATTGAGTTGCCAGCGTCTGATCATGCCGACCCTGATGCAGCCGCAGCAGTCCAGGAACTGCTCGGTGGCCGTTTTGGCGAGATGTCCACGTTGATGAACTATACCTACCAGTCGTTTAATCTGCGGGGGCGCAACAAGATCAAACCGTTCTACGACCTGATCGCCAACATTGCCACCGAGGAACTGGCTCATATCGAACTGGTTGCCGCAACGATCAACACGCTGCTCAATGGCGCGACGAAGTCTGATGGCAAACCGGAGAGCGCGCCGATGGGTGCGGCACTCAATGCGAAGAATCTTCATCATTTCATCGTCAACGGCAGTTCAGCCGTTGCCGCAAACTCGATGAATACTCCCTGGCAGGGAGATTACATCTTTAACAGTGGAGATCTTGTGCTTGATCTGCTCCATAACTTCTTCCTGGAGAGTGGAGCGCGACTGCACAAAGCGCGCGTCTATGAGATGGTATCGCATCCCACTGCGC
Organism: Ktedonobacteraceae bacterium; assembly: GCA_014896635.1. The sequence continues at coordinate 7,144 of JADBKA010000130.1, read as the reverse complement.
GCTGTATGGCCGGCTATCTGCTGGTACGTGGCGGTGTACACCAGGTTGCCTATGCTAAAGCATTAGAAGAGTTGACAGGCGTCAATGTGACAAAAATGTTGCCAGTTCCCAATGTTGAGAACAAGCGCTTCCCCGATACGCGCCGCTTTGAAAATGCTGGCCTGCACCGTAAGCTGTATCGCTTCAGTCCCAGCGACTACAAAGATATCGCGGCTATCTGGAAGGGCATGCATCCTTATGGTGATGGCAACTGTGAGGTCGTTGATGGCCCCCCGGAGGGTGGTCCGCTGGCTGATCTGCCCGAACAGCCGGCAGATTTTGCTCCCGGCTATGATCCTCGTGAACTGGAAGAGATTGCCCAGCGCCTCATGAAAAATGTGTAACAGGTAGTCTGGAATTGCGCGGAAAGGGAAGGTACAGGGAGGCGCAACCTCTCTTACTTTCCCTTTATTTTACCAGCCCTTTGCGGCGCATCTGCTCCAGGTCGAATTCGGCGGGTGCAAGAGGGCTAACCCCCGCCTCTGCGCAGGCCCAACCAACCAGAGTGAAGCCGGTTTGTAACCCCTGTACTATTTTGAGCGGATCGCCACTGGTCAGCAGATTCAAACAATCCTCGCGCATTTCGATCACTCTGCTCTCGCTATATTGAGCAGAGTAGCCTTCAAGAATCGCATCGTGTGGCAAAAAATCATTGTAGGTAATGTTACAGGCAGAAGCCAGTAGAAAGAGCCAGTAGCTTACCTGGCTTCCTTCCAGAATCGTATCTGCCTGCCGGTTTGTGTGGGCATGCTCCCCACTCTGGACGTCTGCAAGCTCCTGCAATTCGTCAGCCAGGCGCGAGGCGAGATAGGGCCAGCTACGCTCTTGTAGTAGGCGCGAAGTATTCGACTCCTCACTCAAATCATGATCACGCAAGTAAAGATAGGCGCCGTAGAGCTGGCGCAATGCTTTCTCCAGTGTCAGCCTGGTTTCGTCCGGTGCGATGTTCACTGCCTCCTCCGTTTCCGCTGATCGTAGCTGGGTATCAGCAGCCCAATTCTGGTAGACGGTTTGCGGATCAAATACGCGCTCGGTCACGATCTGGTAGCTGCCGTCGGGCAGGATGCGGCGGAAGTAGCAACTGCGGTAGCCTTCGTGGCAGGCTGCTCCCCCATGCTGCACCACACGGAACAGCAGGCTATTCTCTTCACAATTGACGAACAACGCTCGCACTTCCTGTATATTACCCGATTGCTCTCCTTTATGCCAGATGGTATTGCGTGAACGGCTGAAGAAATGGGTCTGGCCGGTTTCCAGTGTGCGGCGCAGCGCCTCTTCGTTCATAAAGGCCAGCATGAGCACTTCTCCGCTGACGTCATCAACCACGATGGCGGGGATCAATCCCTGGCGATCAAACTTCAGCTTTGTTTCCAGCACAGCTACAGACACTGCTCTTTCTCCAAATCTCCTACCAGCTTTGCCAGATCTGACAGTGGCAGAGTGTGCTCTTCGCCCGCTGTCAGATCACGTATTGTGACAATGCCTTGTAGACGCTCATTCTCGCCGACAATCATGGCAAGACGAATCTGGCGGCGCGAAGCGAGCCGCAGGCCAGCGCCCACGCCATGCCCGCTGATGTCAACTTCAGTCGGCACGCCCAATGCGCGTGCCGCACGTGCTACCTGCAAGGCGTAGGCGAAGTCATCGGCACTGACAGGTACGACCAGAGCTTGCGTGGTCGTCGCTGCTGGTAGTTTGCTTTCAGGAAGCAGCGAGAGCAGGCGTTCGACGCCAAAAGCAAAGCCGCAGGCGTTGAGATCGCGCGTTCCTCCTACAGCACGGATGAGGTGATCGTAGCGTCCGCCGCCGCAGAGCTGCATATCGAAGCCATCAGCATCTTGAGCGTGGATTTCAAAGACCAGGCCGGTATAGTAGCTCACTCCGCGTCCAAGCGAGAGGTTCAAAACAATCTGCTCGCCTGGCACGCCTCCCTGCTCGATTACTGTCACCAGTTGTTGTAACTCTCTGAGCGGTGTGTGATCCAGATTGTAGCGATCAAGCAGGTCGCGCAGGGCGACGAAAACGTCGGGCGGGGAGCCGGCAACGGCGTGCAGAGCTTTGAGGAAGTCCAGAGCATAAAGGATCTGGCGGCGCTGTTCGCTGCGTCCCATCTTCCATAAGAAGCGTTCGACAACTTCGTGGCGGGCCTCCTCGTCGCCGAAGGCGATGCTGATTCCGCCAAGCAGCGAAGTGATATAGTGAGCTTCGACTGTGGCTGTACCATTGATGCCGCTTCCTCCGATCTCCCTGGTCTCCCCGGTCGTATCTGTCGTCTCGATAGGGGGGTAGAGAGCTTCCAGGCGGGCCTGGGCGATACGCTCACCGTCTTCGGAACGGCTGATCTGCTCCATCAGGCTCAAAAGCAGGTGGGCAGCCTGGTCATCGAGGTGCAGGCGGTTGATAAAACCGCTGGCGACACCGATATGCCCCAGTTCCAGGCGGTAGTGTGGGATATGCAGTTCGCGCAGAACATCGCAGGCCAGTTGCAATAGCTCGGTATCGGCAAGCGCGGGATGCCCACCGAAGAGTTCAACGCCCAGGTGGGTATGCTGGCGATAGCGTCCCCGGCCCGGTGACTCGTAGCGGAAAATTGGCCCGGCGTACTGGAATCGCTGCGGTAATGGCTGCTGCTGATAATGGTCGAGATAGAAACGGCAGATCGAGGCAGTAAATTCCGGGCGCAAGCAGAGATCGCGGTGATGCAGTCGGAAGGCATAGAGATTCTGCCATAGTTCCTGCCGAAAACTGGCATGGAAGAGGTCACTTAATTCAAGGATGGGAGTATCGACCTGGGGATAGCCCGCCCGGGTCAGAAAATTGCCCAGGTGTTCTATGAGCCAGTGCTGGCGCTGGTAAGCTTCCGGTAAAAGATCATGCATCCCGCGTAGTCGCTCAACGCGCCTCTTCATACCTCATACCTCTCTACTCGTCCTTTTCCCTTAGCGGATAATCATTGTGCCGGCTCCCTGGTTAGTGAACAGTTCGCGCAGCAGGACGTGCTCCTCGCGTCCATCGACGATATGCACTCGCGGCACAGCGGCCAGGGCATCCAGGCAGGCCGAAACCTTCGGGATCATCCCTCCATTAATAACGCCGTCCTGGATCAGTTTTCTCGCCTCGGCTTCTGTCAATTCCGAGATCAGCGAGCCGCCGGCGTCGCAGATGCCAACCACGTTACTCAGGAAGATCAACTTCTCTGCATTGAGTGAACCGGCCAGGTGAGCCGCCACCAGGTCCGCGTTAATATTCAGGCAGAGGCCGTCGGGACCTTCCCCCAGCGGCGCAATGATCGGGATATACCCTTCGTTGATCAATGCCTGCACCGGTGTTGGATCAACTTCGTCAATCTCGCCCACAAATCCCAGGCGTTCATCGACGACATGCGCGCGAACCATGCTCCCGTCCGTACCACTTAACCCGATGGCTCTTCCGCCCAGTTGTGAAGCCATCAGGACGAGTCCCTGGTTGACCTGGCCGCGCAGCACCATGCGTACTACCTCTAACGTCTGCGCGTCTGTCACCCGCAGGCCGTTCTCGAAACGAGCGGGAATATTGAGCCGCTGCAACCACTCATTAATATAGGGACCGCCACCATGTACCAGCACGGGGTGTGCTCCCAGCGTGTGCAGCCAGATAATATCTTGCAACACCACGCGCTGGTGCTCAAGTGTGCTCCCGCCCAGCTTTACCACGAGGATTTTACCTTTTAAAAAATCGATATACGGTAATGCCTCGCTTAGTACCTGCGCAATAAGATGATGGTCATTGACAATGTCACCGTCAGGCGTTCGCGTAAAACTGATTGCCATGCTTTTTTAACTCCCCCTCTCCCGTGAACTTCCCGGCTGCTCCACTGCCACTCAGGGGTTCACGCCTATAGCCGACAAACCGGCAGTTTCTGGTAAACCAGACAGCAGGTTCGCGTTCTGTATCGCCTGACCTGAGGCTCCCTTGACCAGGTTATCCAGGCATGAGAGAACAATAAGACGTTTTGTACGTGCATCAATAACAGGATAAACAAAACAGTGATTACTGCCACGGGTCCATTTTGTATGTGGCGGTTCCCCGGCCACATGGACGAATGGTTCGTGAGCATAATAACGCTCATAAAGCGCGCGTATCTCAGCCGTTGTGAGCAGCCGTGCTGCGCCTTTCAAGTCAGCATAGCAGGTCGCCAGGATGCCGCGCGTCATCGGGACCATACTGGGGACAAAGGTCAGGCGCAGGTCGTCCAGCGCGTGGCCGCTATCAGTGGCCGCCGCCAGCAGTTCCTGTTTGATCTCCGGCATATGGCGATGCCCTTCCAGGCTGTACGCGCTCGCATCTTCATTGGCCTCGCCGTAATGTGTCCTGAGCGAGAGGCTGCGTCCTGCTCCACTGATGCCGGTTTTTGAATCAATAATAATGGACGGTTCAACGATCCCCGCCGTCACAGCAGGCAGCAATGCCAGCAGTGCAGTCGTGACATGGCAGCCGGGGTTGGCAACCAGAGAGGCACTGCGAATGCGCTCGCGGTATCGCTCACACAGGCCATATACAGCGGTTTCCAGCAGTGATGGCGCAGGATGCGTATGCTTATACCATTCTTCATACACACGTACGTCGCGCAAGCGGAAATCTGCCGAGAGATCCACGACTTTTGTCCCTTTTTGCAGCAGTTTGACCACCGACTCGGCGGCGGCGGCATGCGGCAGGCACACAAACGCCAGCTCGGTCGGCTCAGGCTCTTCGGTGATCACCAGTGCAGGAGAGATCACCGGCTCCGCAGATCCGGGCAGAGGCAGAAGCGCGTCTATCTGCGGAAACACTTCGTGCAGCCGTTTCCCGGCTGCACTGCGTCCTGTGACAGAAGTAACTTTAAAAGCCGGATGCTGTGCCAGCAGCCGGAGCAATTCCAGTCCTGTATAGCCTGTGATATTCAGAATCGAAACGGTTATCATGTCCCTTCCCTTTACCAGGGGATGAATAAAAAGGCCCTCATCCCTCTTTCTTCGGGGAAGAGAGCCTTTCCAGTATCCTCAAAATCTCAGTATCCTCGAACGGATCGTTCTCAAGTTTCTACCGGCTCGCCTGTGCTTTGAGGGTGAGGGATAAGTCATGAAAAAGCCAGGTGACTTTGCATTAAGGATAACAGTGTTGAACAGAGAAGTCAATGAGCAATTTTTCTGTTCTGGCCGCCAGGATATAGCGAAAATAGCCATAGGCTTTTCTTCCTTTTAAGAGCAGAAAAATCGGAGGAGACCCGCCGTTCCCCCTGTCAGAGGCTTTGCCCCATCTGCCGGGCCTCTATATAGTCCTGCAATTCTGCAAAAACCCTTGCAGAGGCTCCGGCGTTTTTATATCATAAAGGAAGGCTGGCGATATGCCACCAACGATCAGCGGGTACTACTCACTGTTCTGAAGAGTCATATAAAGAGTATTATAACTGGGGAAAGAGAGAACAGGCAAGGAACCGCCATACTGAAAGCAAGCAAGGTGAAGCCGCCAGAGAGCAGGTTCTTCACTTTCCATAAAAGAGATCTCCATTGCAGTAGAGAAAACAACTATTGTAGAACAGCAGATATTTCTCACGAGAGGATGGAACGAGCGTGTCTACTGATAGCCATGAACTCATAGGCCAGGCGCTCGGCACGTGTACACTACAACGCCTTATCGGACGCGGTGGGATGGGAGCGGTCTATCTGGCTCGACAATCACGCCCCAGGCGAACAGTGGCCGTCAAGGTTCTGAAACCAGGCGCATTTCTGGAGAGCCAGACGCGCGGCGAATTCCTGGCTCGCTTCCGCCGCGAAGCCGATGCAGTCGCAGCGCTGGATCATGTAAATATCATGCCCATTTACGAGTATGGCGAGCAGGAGGATCTGGCCTATCTCGTCATGCCTTACGTTACCGGGGGGACGCTGCGCCAGTTGCTGGAAAAACGCGGCATTCTGCCACTCAATGAAGTGATCAATATTATCAGTCAGGCGGCAGCGGCGCTCGACAGCGCGCATGCTCACGGTATTATCCACCGGGACCTGAAACCGGCGAACATGCTTTTTCATGCCGATGGTCGCCTGCTGCTGGCCGATTTTGGCCTGGCAAAAACGATCAATGAAACCCGTGAATTCGAGAGCAGTGGCAACGGCCATACCGCGTTGACGAGCGCCGGCACTATCGTCGGCACGCCCGAATATCTCGCCCCGGAACAGGGGACAGGCAAACATGTTGATGCCCGCACCGATGTTTACTCGCTTGGCATCGTGCTCTTCCAGATGCTCGGTGGCCGTGTCCCTTTCAGCGGCGTGTCGCCCGTCGCTGTTGCCATCAAGCATGCTCTGGAAGAACCGCCATCACTCATGCAGCTCAATCCCGCCGTTACGCCTGATGTCGAGGCGGTGGTGAGAAAGGCGATTGCAAAAGATCCTGCCGACCGCTATGCGAGCGCCGGCGACCTTGCGCGCGCCCTGCGCCAGGCGGCGATGAAGATTCATCCCACGCCTCGCACCGTTGAAGCCGACGAGGCCGAAGCCTCTCCTCTTCATCTCGCTTCTGAACAAAAGGAGGAGCAGAAAGGCGACACTGATAAGATGGCGCTGCACAACGCACCCACCGAGGCCAATCCACGCTTGCCTTCTTCAGGCGAAGGCGAAGATGGCCCGGCCCAACCGGCTCGCCCTGCCCCTCCGCCGCTTCAGTCAGGCCAGCAATCCCAGAACGAAGAGGGTGCAGACGAGGATGAGGACGAAGAGACAATCATCACTGCTTCCAGCAAAGCTATCAGAACACCCAGAATCCCCTCGTCTCAGCCCGGCCCTCAGCCTGAGCAGAAGCCAGTCCCTCCTATGCCAGTGCCACAGCAGCATAAAGAGACGCGACACCCGCCAGCTCCGCCTCTACAGGTGCAAACCTTGCAGCAAAGGCAATCTCTCTCAACTGATCAGCAGGCCAGTCCCCGTGAAGAACAGCCTCACGCGCGCGCCCGCTCACCACGAACAGGACGCTCTTTCGGGATGCTGCTGCTGGGCGGCCTGATTACGCTGCTCCTTGTAGCAGGGGTTCTCGGCGCCACTTACTTCTCTCTGAGCGGTACGAAACAGCCCGCGTCCCGGCCATCAGCGCATAG
>JADBKA010000129.1 GCA_014896635.1 Ktedonobacteraceae bacterium | reverse complement strand
GATTGCTGTCCGGTCCCAGGGGTTCACTCCAAACATCTCCCCGATCAGAGGTTCGGACGAGCAGTCAGGGTGTCCAGAGAGGATCTACAACACTGGCTTGAAGTAAGGCAGAGAAATCATTGAATCTGTATAAAGAGATGTATGAGGAGTAATTATTTGTGCTTACTCCTCATACCGGCGATTCATGGGGGCAGGCAGATGGTCTCTGTCTTTTTGTTGGACACCTGTTCACAGTCGATGAGGAGCATGCTATGCTAAGGATACGTGCAACTTTGCACGAGAAAAGCATTGCGAAAGGAGTATCGTCAAATGGCGAGACGCGGACATGGTGAAGGGTCCATCTACCGGAGGAATGATGGGCGCTGGGCCGCAAGCATTTCATTAACATCTGACAGAAGGAAGACGTTTTATGGAAAAACTCGTAGAGAGGTGCAGGAGCAACTGAAAATAGCCCTGCATCAACAGCAGGAGGGGACGCTGATAACAGCGCCACAGCAGACAGTTAAACAGTACCTGCACTACTGGCTGGAGGAAGTTCACCGTCAGAGCATTCGTGATCGAACTTACGAGCGCTACGAGGGAATTATCCGTCTCCATCTTGTGCCGGGTCTGGGACGCCATCCGCTACACAAGTTGACTCCCCGACATCTCCAGTCATTGTATCATCAAAAGCTGAAGGAGGGATTATCGGCAACCACCGTCACCAGTTTTCATAATGTGCTGCACAAAGCTCTGGATCATGCAGTACGTTGGAGGCTGCTCCCGCAGAATGTCTGTGATCTGGCCTCACCGCCTCGGAGAAAACACTTTGAGATTCAGCCCCTGAGTCCTGAACAGGTACAACGACTGCTGGCTGCGGCTCAGGGGCATCCCCAGGAGGCCCTCTTTGTGCTGGCTCTGGCAACAGGGATGCGCCGTGGAGAACTGCTGGGCCTCAAGTGGCGAGACATCAATTTTGCGACGGGAACGCTCCAGATTTGCCGCATTCTGACACGTGTACCGTCCAGAGCTTCAGGCCGGGGATTCGTCGAAGCTGAGCCAAAAACAGAAAAAAGCCGCAGAGGCATTCTGCTTGCCCCATTTGCCCTTGAGGCGCTCAAGAGACACCGGGTACAACAACAGGAGAGAAAGCTCAAGGCCGGGCCGACCTGGCAGGAGCATGATTACGTGTTCTGTACCTCGGTAGGAACACACCTCAATCCAGACAGGGATGTACGTGTTGCCTTGAAAAAGCTGTTGCAGCAGGCAGGGCTGCCTGAGGTACGTTTTCATGACCTGCGGCATAGTGCGGCCACGCTCCTTTTGAGTATGGGTGTCCACTCGAAGGTGGTGCAGGAAATTTTAGGCCATAGTCGGATCAGCATGACACTGGATGTGTACTCTCATGTGTTGCCGACTATGCAGCAGGAAGCGATGAAGAAGCTTGATGATGTGCTGCGAGGATAACTTTGTGTTTTGCTGTCAACTCCCTCCTCCCCTACAAATAGAAACGCCTCAAGCCGCTTTTCTGCTTGCTTGAGACGCCTCGAAGATCCTCTGAGGTGCCGGTGGAGAGATTCGAACCCTCAACCCTTGCGGGACTTGTTTTTGAGACAAGCGCGTATACCATTCCGCCACACCGGCATCGCTGCTAACGTTCGCAATCATAGCGCATCAGTGATTTTTTGTCAAGCGATCTCCTTGACAGCCTCTCGGCAAGTGCAAAGTCCAATTTGCCTCTGGAACGGGGGCAAAACGAGAAAAAGGTGTTTTTTGCGAGGCATCCTCACGCTCCGCCAGGGAGCTGCAGCCTCTGGCCCCGTGATAGGGCAATAGCATCTAAATTTTCAAGCGCCCTGTAGAGCCTATTCATACAGTAGAACTTTGAAAGCTAGCTGATGATGACACAGCTTGTGGAGCCAGTTCCAAAAATGAGATGCGGTTGCCTGGCCCTCGTGAACAAACTGATGACAGCTATGGCTGCGTGGTGTATAATAGCAAGCTTAGATAGAGAGAGAGAAAAAGCGCAGGCATCCCGGAAAGTAGACTATTGACACGCGAAAAGAGGCTTTGATAATGACCACGATAACCATTCCACGCGGGAAGTATCATATCTGGACAGTTGGCTGCCAGATGAACCAGGCTGACTCGCAACGTATCCAGGCCATACTGGATGAGTTAGGATGGGAGGAGACGAGTATGGACCAGGCGAATCTCGTGGTCCTCAATACCTGTAGCGTGCGCCAGGCGCCGGAAGAGAAGGCACACAATTTGCTCGCTCAGCTCAAACATACAAAGGAGAAGCGCGGCGACTTCCTGATCGCCCTGATGGGCTGCATGATCGGCAATCAGAAAACTATCGACACGCTGAGTAGACGCTATCCACATATCGACCTTTTTATGAAGGTGGAGCAGGCAGACATTCTCCCGCGCTTTCTGGAAGAACGCTGGACGCCTATCTCTGGCGCAGGTTGCCTCGACATTGAACTGATGGCCGATGAGGGGCCGCAGCAAACCACAAACGACCAGCATTCCCCACAGATTCAGCCACTCCAGCCGACCTTTGCCACGTCCCTGAACAGGGACAGCAAGCGCACGGTTCTGCCAATGGCAATCACCCCCAGACCTGGCGAACGCACCGCTCACTACCCCACACAGGTAGAACACAAAGCGGCCAGTCCGAGCGCATGGCTGCCGGTGATCCTGGGCTGCAACAAGGTCTGTACCTACTGTATCGTCCCCTACCGCCGGGGCAGGGAACGCAGTCGCCCAGTTGAAGAATTGATGGCCGAGGCTCGCACTCTCGTGGCAAAAGGAGCAAAGGAACTGACGCTGCTCGGACAGACTGTCGAAGCCTACGGCCTCGATCTACCAGGTCAGCCCGACCTGGCAGAACTCATGGCACGCCTCAGCGAAATCGACGGCTTACAGCGCATTCGCTTCATGACATCCTACCCGCGCCTCATGACCGATAGCATGATCGAGCGCATGGCCCACCTGCCAAAGGTCTGCGAGCACGTGAATATCCCCGTCCAGGCCGGTGATAATGCAACGCTCAGGCGCATGAAACGCGGATATACAGTGGAGGAATATTGCGAGCGTATCGAGAAGATACGCGAACTGTGGCCCGGCGTCTCGCTCTCCACCGACATCATCGTGGGTTTCTGCGGCGAAACAGAAACAGAGTTTCAGCACACGCTGGATCTGCTGGAGAAGATACGCTTCGATGTGGTCCATGTTGCCAGGTACTCGGTACGCCCGGGAACGGTTGCGGCTCGCTGGGAAGATGATGTCCCCCTGGAAGAGAAGAAGCGCCGCTTGCACGCGGTAGAAGAATTACAGGCGGAGATCGCCCTTGAATTGAACCAGCAGTATGTGGGACGGACAGAAGAAGTGATGGTCGAAGAAGAGAATACGTCACATGGACGCAGGCAGTGGAAGGGACGCAACCGCGCAAATAAGCTGGTCTTTTTCCCACAGCCAGAGACGGACAAAGGCGGTTTCATTCAGCCAGGAGATATGGTACACGTACGTATCGAACGAGCCACTTCCTGGTCCTTGCAGGGTTGCGCTGTTGCTGTATAATAAGCAAGCTATAAACACTCTTATCCTGTAAAGATGGAGGAAGGCTTTTCATGACGCAAGCTTTATCGGCTGAAGAGAAAGCGCGACTGAAGAAACAATGGACAGATCTGGCAATCAAACAGGCGCAAGAAGGACAGTGGGAGGAAGCAGTTAACACCAATAAGAATCTCCTGAACCTCTTCCCAATGGAGCCGGAGATCTATAACCGCCTGGGAAAAGCTTATAGCGAGCTGGGAATGTACACAGAAGCCCGCCAGGCTTACTCGCAGACATTGAAACTCAATCCCAATAATACCATCGCGCGCAAGAACCTGGACCGGCTTGCCCTGCTGCAAGAAACGGAGGCCCAGGTTCGTAATGCCGAACGTATTGATGCGGATCTGTACATTGATGAGACCGGGAAGACCGGTGTCACTTCGTTGATCGAGCTTGCCGCGCCTTCGATTCTGGCAAAAGTCGGCGTGGGCGATAAGGTGCAACTGCGCGTCAACGGGCATCGCCTGCTCGTGATCAGTCCAAGTGGTGATATCATCGGCCAGGTTGAGCCACGCCTTGCCAATCGCCTGATCAATTTCATTGAGGGCGGCAACCGCTATGCTGCTGCCATCACATATATGGGACAGGGGAACGAGCGCGCCGTGCGCATTCGCATCCGCGAAGTCTACCAGCATCCGAGTATGCTAGGTAAGGTAAGCTTCCCCTCTCAGGGTAGCGGTGAGACCATCCGTGCTTACATCAAGGGTTCCGTGTTGAGCTACGACCGCGAAGAAGATGACGAACTGGGGAATGAAGACGAATACTACGATGGGGGTGAAGAGACAGAAGATATCTCAGAGCTTGATCTTGACAGTACCCTTGAGTCGGAAGAGTAATTCTTGTAATATAGTAGAAAGAGGAAAGGAATTCATAGATGAACAAGACAAAACGTGTTGCCTGGCGCAAACATCGCATTAAGGCAAAGAAACGTAAGGAAAAACAACGCCTGGCGCAGAAATCAAATCCTGCCAGCCCGGCTACCAGACGCTGAGATTCGACCTTTGACTATTTACTCAATCTCAACGATTACAATGCGTGTGTGAGCTATGAGCAGTTTGCCCTTGTCAGCTTCTTCGGCTTCTGTCCGCAATATTCTCACGCTGCTCTCCTCACGAGACGCACAACTGGTAGCAGGCGCGGCAGGATTAGAGCATCGCGTGACATGGGCCTGTCATATGCGCGCACGCCTGCCCGCATTCGACATGGTACAGGGGGGTGAGCTAGCTTTGCTCAAGCTTGCACAGTTGCGTAGCCTCGATGAAACGCTTCCTCACCTGCTAAAAACGCTGCATAAGGCCGGTGTCGCTGCCGTCGCAGTCGCGGCGCCATCTGTTGCAGAGCTGGGCGAAGAAACACTGGCACTGGCTGACCAGTTGCACATTCCTCTTATCTTGCTTCCCCCAACCACGATCATTGAAGAGATCGAGCGCGAAATCATTGCGTTTGTCGTTAATTTTCGTGGCGAAATTGAACGCAAGGCGACCGAGATTGCTCAGCAGTTGATGGAATTGAGCGCGCAGGGAGTAGGCATTCAGGGCGTCTGTGAACGTCTTGCTACCAGTCGCGGCAGGTGGGTCATCGTGCAGGATGCCGAGCATCGTATTCGCTATCAGGCAGCACCAGCCGGGGCCGATGTCCTGCTCCTGCCTTTTCCCCTGACCGACGAATGGCTGCGCATGCAGAGCCTGACACGTGTCATGGAGCCTATCCTGATACGGCATGAGATTGTCGGCTACCTCTCGCTGATTGGCTATGAGCGCGACTTCGATTACCAGGAGCGCATTATCCTGGGCAAGGTCGCGGCTATCCTCAAGATCGAGTTTGCCCGTGAGCGCGAACGCAGCGAGGTCGAGAGTCGCTACCAGGTGGAAGCCTTCACCGATATTCTCCAGGGCAACTATCAGCAACCTGAGGAGATGCTGGCCCGCGCGCGCCTGCTCGGCTACGATCTCACGATCCCACAAGTGGTCGTGGTATGCGAGACCTCCACCGACGAGCACGAAATCGACTATACAGGCAACGGCACCTCCTATACTCAATGGGGCCGTCGCGTACGCGACGAACTGTTACGCGCCTGGCCCGGCTGCTGGGTTCTCGGGGAATCACGCCGCGTCGTCGCCCTTCTTCCTTTTGCTCCACATAACGATATCGCTTCCGACGAACAGGAACACGAGAACGAGATCTTCACACGCCTGGAACGCATCCATACACGCCTGCTCTCACAGAAGAGTCCGGGCCGCAGCACACCTCTCTATAGCTGCGGCTGTGGGCGGCTGGCACACAATTTGCAGAGTATCCCACAATCCTTCCGCGAGGCACAGCAAGCCCTTGAGATCGGACGCCGCCTCTTTGGTGAGGGACAACTGCACTCCTTCGCCCGCCTGGGCGTCTATCGCCTGCTCTTTTACCTCGATGGACAGAGTGAAATCAATGATTTCTACCGCGAGACGCTCGGCCCTCTGCTCAGCAGCGATACCCGCAACGATAACGCGCTGCTCGAAACGCTGGAGAGCTACTTCCGCTGCAATGGCAACCTCAGCGAGACGGCCCGCGCCATGCACCTGCACCGCAATTCCTTGCTCTATCGCCTCGAACGTATCGAGGCCCTGCTTGGACGCTCCCTCGAAGATTCAGAGGTGCGCCTCAATCTCCAGATCGCCTTAAAGATCCACCACATGCGGAAACGCTAATTTCTCCAAGAAAAGCCCTCTTCCCCCTTTTTCATCTGAAGCAAGAGCTTGCATCGTCCCCGACAGTGTGGTATAGTCCCCCCTATAGTCAGCACTGACTTTTAATAATGGAGTGGTTATGCACAAAACCCTTTTAGTGCTCGGTATGCTGCTGCACCAGCCATTGCATGGCTATGAGATGCATCGCATTCTGCGCGCGCATGGTGAGTTATATGCTGATCTCAAGAAAGCTAATCTCTACTACCTGCTCGACCGCCTGGCAGCGGAAGGATATCTCAATGTACAGACGGAGACAGGGACGCGCGGGGCGCGCGGTGAGCGCCTGGTCTACGAACTGACAGAGCGAGGAAGAGAGCACTTTTTTGCATTGCTGCAACAAACTCTGTTGACCTACGAGCCGGTACATACGGGAGTTGAAACCGCTGTGGTCCATCTCTCGCTTCTACGCGGGACAGAAGGACTGCGCCTGCTTGAGGAGCGGCACCGCGTCGTTGCTGAGCGGCGCGCGGTAGTGGAGAGAGAGCTTGGCCATACACAGGCAAGTGCCGGCAAGCCACTTGTGCGGATTGCTGCCGATCACCTGCTGAGCCTGATTGATGCCGAGTTGGCCTGGCTTGATCGTTCCTGTACGTACCTGCGCGAGTGCGGCTGGTCGGAAAAGTCCTGCTTCCCCTTACAGCCACATGACTGAACCCACTGCTATCCTGACTCGTGTCGTTACAATCAACTGAGAGACATTTTGTGATTTTGTTGTGATCATAGCCTGTCGTCTGGCAGCCCGGGAATTGCTAAAATAGAGGGCAAGGGAGAGCGTTCTCTTCCGACGAAAAAGCAAGCATCCAATCCTGATAAGAGGTAACGATACATGTCAGAAGTCATGCCTGCCGCTCAAGCGTCTCAAGGCCAGGATGTTACCGGCGTCATGCTGATGGCCCTGGGTACGCCTGCCGGACCCGACGATATCGAGGCGTACTACACACGCATGCGTGGCGGGCGTCCGCCCACGCCAGAATTATTGCGCGATTTGCAGAGTCGCTATACCGCGATCGGTGGAAAATCGCCACTGCTCGAACGTACAGAATCCCAGATGCGCGGTTTGCAGGCCATCCTCGACCAGCAGGCTCCTGGGCGCTTCCGTGTGGTTCTGGGCATGCAGCACTCGCGTCCTTTCATCACCGAGAGCCTGGCTGCGCTGGCAGAGTCCGGCGTCCAGCGCGTCGTGGGACTTGTGCTGGCTCCCCACTACTCACACATGAGCATCGGCATCTATCGCCAGCGTCTCCTGGAAGCGAACAGGTTCGCGCTGCCCATCTCGATGATTGAGCACTGGCACCTGGAGCGCGGTTACCTGGATTTTCTGGCTACTGCTTTGCAGGAGACGCTGGAGCAAGTCACGCGAGAAAGTGACGTGCCTGCTGAGAAAATCGAGGTACTATTTACTGCTCACAGCCTGCCGGAGCGTATTCTCTCCATGAACGATCCATATGCCGGGCAGGTGCGCGAGACGGCAGAAGCGGTCGCTCAGCGCCTGCAACTTCCCCACTGGTCAATTGCCTGGCAGAGTGCGGGACGAACTGCCGAACCCTGGATCGGACCGCCATTGCTGGACGTCATGGCAGAGTTGCCCGCACGTGGCTTTGCAGGAGTTGTTGTCTGCTCGGAAGGGTTTGTCTCCGACCATCTCGAAATATTATACGACCTGGATATCGAGGCGCGACAGGCCGCTCGCCAACTCGGCCTGGCATTCGCGCGTACTCCCATGCCTAACGACGACCCTGGCTTCCTTTCGGCACTCGCCAGTGTCATCCAGCGTCACGTAGCAGCAGAGGAAGGGGCATAGACGAGCCATGCCGCATATTGCAGTTATCGGTGGCGGTATCGCTGGTCTTGTCGCAGCCTATCAGCTTGTTCGCCGGCAGGATGTTCCGATGCATGTGACCCTGATCGAAGCGAGCGACCGCCTGGGTGGGAAAATCCGTACAGGCCACCTGGCGGGAGTGGCTATTGATCTTGGTCCTGAAGCGTTTGTGGCTCGTGTGCCGGAAGCCAGGGCGCTGTGCCAGGAATTGGGAATGGAAGAGGAGCTGGTCGCGCCAGCCGCTGCAAGGACTTATCTCTGGACCGGGCAACGCCTGCGCCCGCTGCCCTCTGGTCTGGTCTATGGCGTACCGGCCAGCGCGGGAGCTATTCTGCGTTCTGGCATCCTCTCCTTACCGGGGATTGCGCGGGCCGGTCTTGATCTGCTGCTACCGCGCCGCGAGTGGCCCGCTGACCCGTCTGTAACACAGGTTATCGGCTCGCGCCTGGGACAGGAAATCGTTGACCGTCTAGTAGAACCACTACTCGCCGGTATCCATGCTGGTCGGGCGGACCACCTCAGTCTGGCCGCTGTAGCGCCTCAACTCGCGGCAGCGGCAGCGCAACACCGCAGTTTGATTCTGGGTCTGCGTTCCGCCAGACCCGCCGGAAAAACGGGCGCCTCTCCGCTGCTCCTGGGTGTGAAGGGGGGACTCGAACGGCTGGTAGAGCGGCTGTATACGGCGCTCAGTGACGTCGATGTGCGCAGCGGGACGCCGGTACGCTCCATCGTGCCGCAGACTGATGGGCGCTACCGTCTGCATTGTGAGCATAGCCCTGCCGTTGTCGCGGATGGTGTGGTACTTGCGGTACCGGCATGGATCGCTGCTGGCATGCTGCGCGAGATGGCTCCTGAGCTGTCTGATAGACTCTCCGCTATTCGTTATGCTTCTGTTGTCACGGCTACGCTGGCCTATCCTGCTTCGGTGCTACCAGGGCCGTTAGATGGCAGTGGTTTTCTGGTACCACGTGTCGAGGGACGACTGCTCACCGCCTGCACCTGGTGTGGCAGTAAGTGGCCACATTTGAGCGGTACCGATGCAGTTATCCTGCGCTGCTCCGCCGGGCGCCAGGGTGATGAGCGTGCGCTGCATCTGGATGATGGTGAACTGGTGAAACAACTGCACCACGAGCTGGTTGAGGCGATGGGGGTAAAGGCCCGGCCTGTAGAGCAACTTGTCACACGCTGGGAGCACGCTATTCCGCAGTATGAGACCGGCCACCAGGATCGTATTACCAGTATTGAAGCAGAACTGGCAAACTGGCCGGGCATCGTGCTGGCCGGGGCATCGTATCACGGCGTGGGTATTGCTGCGTGCATTCAGGACGGCGTGCGAGCCGCCGCTCGTCTGGAAGCAGCGGCGCTGAACCCTACAAGAAAGTGATGAGCATATTCTCGTCAGGGAAGGTTCCTTTTCTGCGCCTGGGGTCCGCACTGATTACCCGTATCTTTGGCGGCGAGGTCACTTCCATCGGCCTGAGCACTTCCTTTTTCATGAAAAGATAGGGTGTCTCGGCCAGTACGTATTCCTTGACATCTGCCAGGCGCATCGTTTTTCCTTTAAGCTGTGTTGTCAGCAGGCGTTGTGCGTCGGCATAGTTGGGTTCAGTAAGCAGCAGGGGCTGAAAGGGATTACTGGCATCCGAGAACGTGAAGCTGCCAGTCGGGTCTACACGCCACATGGCCTGTTTCATCTTTTCCAATCCATCTATGCTGTTCGTACAGAAGAAGAGGTAATAGTCGGTGGCATTACGCTCGTTGCGCATACAAAACGAGCGTACATATTTTGCCGCTGTAAGTAACTGATCACGATACAGCTTGCGCTGCTGGCGTTGGCGTTCGCCCGGATCAATTGCTTGCTGTGTAATCTGTCGCCACTGCTCAGTGCCGAAGAGATGATCGTAATGGTGCTCTTTAGTACAATAGTCCACATCAAGAAAACGATTAATCTCTTCAGCCATGAAAGTAACGAGCACTTCGCACATCCTGAGATGCATAATAGTGTAATGATGTTGAGGGGCGTATGCGAGTAGCCAAAGGGGTCCATAAAGACGAAGGTGGGCGTCGCTTTGCCTGCGGCCTGTTCCCGCTCCATAGTAACCAGCAAGTTGCTCATTTCATCGGCAAAAGTGCCGGTGATGATGCGTGGCTGCAAACGTAGCGGGTATGATCTCGCCTGCCGATGCTGTTCCAGGAGTCGCTTTAGATGCTCGCTGCGTCTTGGATCGCGCTCGATAAAAATGAGTTCTACTGCACCTTGCTGTATAGCGTGCTGCACCTTTTTATCAGGGTGGTCGAGTGACGTTTGCAGTGCAATAAGTGGCGAGCCAATCTTGCCGCCTACATATTCCCCCGGCCCTGCGAAGCCATCAATAATGCGCGCCCGCCCCCATCGGTTAACCAGGATGGGCAGCCAGGCGTTCAGATAATGCCGCAAAATTTCATGTTTGGCTTGTGTGTGCCTCTCCATGTCCCAAAGTGTTGTTTGAGGAGCTGTCATGTACCTTTCTCGCTTTCTCTGGAAAAGCGCCCCATGATACTGTCGATACTACTACTTGCATAACATAAACTCTATCCGTATGACGAGAATACTCTACACTTAGAACGCAGCACGAAACATCTGAAATAAGAATTTTCGTTCTTACGGAGAAGAAACAGGCTGTAGCACTACACATATATAGTATGCAATGCTACAGCCTGTTTATGCAAGTCACTCGTAAAATTCGGTCATCGCATCTCAGTTCTGGATGTGTGTACTGGTAACGCGCGCTTGCGTATTGTTGCCCGATCCCGATAGCTGATATGGCACGCGCAAGGCATGCTGGTGATCTCTCCGGCTTTGAGGAAGAGGAGGGCTTCGGCAGGATCAGCTTTGCAGGGAGTAGTTTTCACGTGTGCCATGCCATAGTGGGCAAGCATGGCCCTGATCCAGTGGTAGATCCGCTGCTGGCGATGCGCCGATGGTCGATATTTGTGCGCTTTGACCGCCGGTTCCATTTCGCTGAGCAGAGAAGAGACGATGTGCTCTGGAAATGAGGCGCGCAGAATGCCCGGCATTTGAGGAGAGAAACGGAGAATATCGACGGTGATGCGCTTCAAGCGAGGACCAAGCATATCCGCCATCATGGCAAACAGTTCGCGGTACTGGTGTTTGTACCCTTCGATGGGGATGATTGGTCCCAGGCGAATCGTATGATCCATTGCCCCGTGATCAATGGCCCAGGCCAGTCCTTGCAGACGTTCCTCCGGTGTAGCACCCCCAGGCTCAAAAACGGATGAGATGGCCGCAGCGTTCAGGCTGATCGCCAGCAATGTCAGGCGCCCATCGAGCTGTAAGTACGGTTCATAGACGCCTTTGGTGAGGAAGTAGGCGACGATTCCGCGTTCAGTAGAAAGGTCGAGAATGGTCTGGACGAGCGATCCCCGTCCGTGCTCATCAACAAACCAGGGATCTTCCTCGACGGGTCCCCCCAGTTCGGCCCAGTTCACGACGCTCCCATGCGGCAGGCAGTCCAGTTCAGCGATGGCATCTTCCAGGTTGAGCGAAACGCCTTTGATCCCCATGCCCTGCAAGCCGCGCAGATAGCAAAAGCTGCACTCGGCGGGGCAGACGCCCTGGGCATAGTTGCCGCGCAGAAAGCCGCGCACGGGCAGGGCTTCTCGCTCTTCATCTTTTGAGCGCGTTCCGGCGATCCACATGGTTTTGCCGCGCTGGTAGGCAACGACGGGTGTCCAGGCTCCGCAGGTCGTGCCAGTTCCGCCGACGAAAGGCTTGATGAACTCCGGCTTGCCACCGCCGCCACGCCGTCCTAGCAGCAGAATGCGGGTTTTGCGTTCCTGTTCGCTCATGGCAGGATAGTGTTGCCGGTGGCAAGAGAGCGCGTTAACCGCTGTCTCGTTGCGTCCTGCTTCTCTAATGATCTGCACAGAAGCGACCAGCGGGCCAAAACGTTGTGCTGCATCCTCTGCCTGCTGGTATTCTGTCTCGTTATGGGCTGTGACTAATAGAATGGGAAGGCGATCTGGTGCCACCCGTCTGCGGTTGGTCAGCAGGCGTCGTGCTCGCTCTCCTGCTGGCCCGAAAGATACCGCAGCATCCAGGGTAATCACGTCGATGTTTGCCAGCCGTGCCAGCATCGTGGGGGATGTGACCGTGCTACCGGTATTCTCTGTCCCGGTTGAAATATGTGATAATGTGGAGATCATAGATCAATACCTCATAGATGATAATTGTGGTTGTTGCGCTTACATAGATCGAATTCATGTTCCAATATGGATAAGTGTACCTGAAATGCAAGGAAAAATCTAGCCCGGTACTCAAGAATATTCACCACAAATAAAACGAGCTACGAGAAAAATCTGGTGGGATATGGGAAAAATGCTCTTCTACGCTTGCTAAACAGGTCTGTGTGACATGCTTCACTCTTTCACAGTGAAAGGGCGCATATCTCCTCTTTCTTAGCATCTGCTAAACTCCCCCGGTGCCTGAGAACAGTATGTCTTTACTAGCAGAAAGGAAAGTTCA
>JADBKA010000128.1 GCA_014896635.1 Ktedonobacteraceae bacterium | reverse complement strand
CTTTCAGCAGACGAGCAGAAGACGGCTGAGCTGGTGATGGCACAGGGTCAGGCGGTCGATCTGCACGGTGAAACAGGTGAAGTGCCTGCGATGCGCGGAACGCTCTATCATCGTATCAGGAGAGTAATAAGGGAGAAGCAGGAAAGTTATCTCTATATACGAATGATCCCTCTTTATCTGGGACAGAAGATCGTCGGTGTGTTACGTCTGCTGATCGTGCAGAACGCGCTCCTCTTTGCACTCAATCGCAATCACGAAAATGGAAACCATGCTGACCCGCAAGTTATCTTTTTCAGGACATTCCTGGACCAGGCGGCGGCAGTGATTGAACGTGCCCGTTTACACCGCGAGAATCTCCAGGTAGAATTGCTGCGGCGCACTGACGCTTTGCGCTCGGCGCTGCTCTCGTCGGTCTCGCACGACCTGCGCACACCGCTTTCCTCGATCAAAGCAGCGGCGAGCAGCCTGCTGCAAAACGACGTGCAGTGGACTGAAGAAGAGAGGCGCAGTTTTGCCATGACGATTGAGCGCGAAGCCAACCGCTTGAATCGCCTGGTCGGCAACCTGCTGGATATGTCGCGCATCGAGGGCGGCGCGCTCAAGCCGGAGAAAGAGTGGTATCCACTCGATGAGTTGATTCATGACGTGTTAGAGCGTATGCAGAGCCAGATCCAGGGAAGAACGGTACGAACCATGATTCCTGAGGATCTCCCACCGGTCAAACTTGACTATTTGCAGATGGACCAGGTGATGACGAATCTGGTTGAGAACGCGCTGCGCTACACGCCTGCCGGTTCGCCAGTAGATATCACTGTAGCAGTCATTGACCGGCAGGTGCTGGTGAGCGTTGCCGACAGGGGACCGGGCATCCCTCCCGGCGACCTGGAACGGATCTTCGATAAGTTCTATCGCGTGATGGGTACAAAGAATAGAGGGACAAGTACGATGGGGACGGGCCTGGGTCTGGCCGTCTGCCGGGGACTGGTGGAGGCGCATGGCGGGCATATCTGGGCCGAGAATCGCCCGCAGGGGGGAGCCGTCTTCAAATTTACTCTGCCACTGGATGATCTGGAGGAGCAAAAAGCATCATGAAAAAAAGCGGAGCACGTATTCTGGCTGTAGACGATGAAATAGAGATTTTGCGAGCATTGCAGCGCAGCCTGACTGCACACGGCTATGAAGTGTTCACGGCATCCAGCGGCGAGGAGGCGCTTGAGGAGATCGCACAGCACAGACCTGACCTGATCTTGCTTGACCTGGCTCTGCCCGGCATCAGTGGTCTGGAGGTATGTAAACGGGTGAGAGCACACTCAAACCTGCCCATTATTGTGCTCTCGGTGAAAGATACCGAGCGCGACAAAGTGCTGGCACTCGATCTAGGCGCCGATGATTACGTCTCAAAACCCTTTGGCATGAACGAAGTGCTGGCACGTGTGCGCGTGGCTCTGCGGCACAGCGCGCAGGTGCAGGCGGGGACGGAGCCAGTATTTAGCGCCGGTCCTTTACGTGTCGATTTTGCGCAGCGGCAGGTCACGGTGGACGGCAAAGAGGTGAAACTTACACCTACGGAATATGACCTGCTGAAGGCGCTCATCAAGAACAATGGTAAGATCATGACGCGCCAGATGCTGCTCTCGCAGGTCTGGGGGACCGGCTATGGCACCGAGGCCCACTACCTGCATGTCTATATTGGTCAACTACGGCGCAAAATCGAGCCTGACCCGGCTCACCCGCGCTTTATCAATACCATCTCCAGTGTCGGCTATCGCTTCAGCACTGAGGACTGATCACCACGCCTTGAGCAGGTGGGCCACTTTCCCGGCTGGTGTGCGTTCGTAGCGAATGCGGTCCGGGTTGATGTCTTGAATCTGCTCGCTTTCTTCGGCTGCAATCACGGTATCATGCGGACGCAGCAACTGCCAGACCTGTGTAGCCAGGTCGCGCCCCCCCTGGAGGTAGATGAAGCGGATAGGCTGCTTCGCGCGCATCGCCAGGCCGGCAGCCTTGCTGAAGTAGTTCTTGGCCTGCGGATCTTCCAGGTAGGGGTCCACAATTTCCATCATTCTCGGTGCAGCGGCGCGTACTCTGGGCTGGCCGAGGTAGAGGAAAACCAGTGGCTGATTGGCTTCGGCGTTGGCGACAGCCGAGCGAATCACTGCCTCTTTATGGGGGCTATCCGCTGACAGGATTGCCAGGATCGCATTGGGCATGCGTTCTTCAATGCGCGTAGCCACCACTGGAACAGGAACCTTTCCTTCTTTGCGATTCCTGGCATAATTGACGTATGCCACTGCCATGCCTACGACCGTCACGCCGCCGCCGAAGACTGTTGCCAGCGGCTTCGTGATCAGGTTGGTGGACCAGGCCACGATCACCAGAATGGTCGTCAGCACGCCGAGGAAGAAGTCGATTCTGAACCAGACACCGACACGTTCTGCCGGTCCCGCCTGTAGTTGTCCGGTGTCGAGTGTCCCTCTTTGATCGCTCTGACTACTCTGGTGGCGTTCTTCGGCTGCCATATCGCGGTACGCAGCCAGCTCATCGCTCAAATGGCCGTTGCCCTGCTCCAGCGCCACCGCTGCCAGACTCTCTATCGGGTTTGCTCGCGTCCTTTGCCAGTCGCGGAAGCGCACGATGTCCAGTCCCAGGCAGGTCAGCGAGAAGGCACCTAGCAGGCCGAATGCATACATATCGCCCAGGATGGTAGTATTGCCGTTCACAAGAATCAGAACAGCTATCGGAATGCCTGTCGCCAGTGCAATAGAGTAGTGCGGCGTCCCACGCAGTTTGTTGCGGCGCAAGATGAAGCCCGGCAGAAACTCCATACGTGAGAGTGCCATAAACACATGGTATGCGCCGATGATGGCCGTATTGCTGGCAAAGACCAGCAGTGCGCTGGCGCTGATAGCCACTTCTATCTGAAGAATCTGTCCCCAGGTCCCCCCCCAGTGTCCGGCGAGCAGCGAGATCAACTGGTCTTTCAATATTGGATCGCTTGCCGCTTTTGGGAGTAGCAGTGTAGAAAACATCGTCAGTAGAGGACTGGTCAGACCGATGGTCAGGACGACCATCAGCAGCGCCAGTCCTGCCACTTTTTTGTGCGGCTGTTTCATGACCGGCGAGAGCTGCGAGATGCTCTCCAGACCTGAGAAGGCCAGAAAGGCGCCGGCGAAGCCCGCCAGCAGCGATTCCCAGGTCAGGGAGCGACTGGCAAACATATGGGAGATCAGTTCAAAAAACTGTGTGAGTGAAACATGAGTGAAAATTGTGAACAGAATAGCGACATCGCTTATGAAAGCGATAACAGCGCCTACCAGACTGACCTTTGCGCTCTCGCTGATACCAACCCAGTTCAGGATGCCGAGCAGAGCGAGTACACCAACGGTGATCCAGAGGGCATATGGAGTAAAAGCCGGCACTACGACGCTGAAGTAGAGGATACCCGAAATACTGCTAATAGCTGCGGTAAGAAAGTAGTCCACCAGGATGAACATGCCACCCAGCGAGCCAAACCAGGGATTGATAGCCTGAGCGGCAACGGTGACAACGCCGCCGCCCTGTGGAAAACGGTGCGTCACCTCAGCATACTTGAGCGTGAGCAGCACGAAGACAAACATCGTCAAGAACACAAAAAAACCGGCAAGCCCGCCTACCGTCTGATACAGGATGCCGGGGGTATAGTAGACAGACGTACCGATGTCAGCGAAGACCACTGCCCAGCAGAGAATGGGGCCAAGCATACTGCTTTTGGGGGTATGCTCATCTCTCTGTGTCGCATGGGTCGATTCTTGCTCCACAGATTCCTGTGTCATGCAGTCAAGTCACCTTTAGTTCAAGAAAAAGTGTGTGCGTCCTTTTCCAGAGACGCACCCGCATATATTTTCGATGCTACATAGTGTAGCATAGCCGGGGAGTGGAAGTAAAATAATTTGCCCATCCTTTTGCACCAACCTTTAGCTATTTCGCTCCTTTTTTGAGTGAATCTTTAGGTCCCCTCAGTTTCTCTTGATGGGCTACTGCGAAAATCGCCAGGGAGCCGTGCAACTCCCTGGCGCCGAATGTTCGATGTCGCGCATGATTGATGGATGGAGGCCAGTTCGTTTACCTTTGTTGAGCGAGCAGCACCTTGACCATCACGGCGGTATAGATCTCCTCGCTGAGGCCGCCGTTGGCTTCATGCACGGCGATGATCCCTTCCTGCGCTCCCGCACCATAGGTGGAGCGATACTGGACGCTCGTCGAGTAATCCGCTATGCCCATGCCGGGACTGCCGGTAATCTGTGCATGGCCGATATCGTTGTACAGGTGATCGTAGACTACTGCGCGCCCGATCACCGCTTCAAAGGCGGCGCCTTTCCCTTTCAATGTCACTGGATTGAAAACCAGGGAACGCGCCGGGATATTCGTCAGAGTCAGCAAGTGGTCATCTTCAACCTTGACGACTACCCAGATGTTGTGTGTGTTCCCACCCAGGCGACTGAGCGTAACCCTAACAAACGGCGCATATGACGATTGCGCTCCTTGAGGCGCCGTCTCCTTCACCAGCACAACGGCATCAACGTCGCGCGCTCCGCCACCGCTCAGGATTTGTGTGGTGGACGGGCGTTTCCAGTCGAAGAACTTCGCGGTCAGTGCCTGTGCGACTTTCGCAGGATCGTTCTTCCAGGTGTCCTGGCCCTTGTCAATGCGTGCCTGGTCGGCCTCAGCCTGGTAGCGCGTCAGATCAGGAAAGAGGCCAGGGAAGGCCACCTGCTCCAGTGTTTTCTTTTCAAATGCAACACATTGAGCGATTTTTAAGTATCCACCTGACTCTTTTTACACAGGATTGAGCGTGGGCAGGGTATAGTTTCTATGCAGGCGAAAGCAGGGGTCCAGGGGACGGCACGTCCCCTGGCGGGGGCCGGGGGGTGTCCCCCCGAAACATTCTTTTTCTCTCTTTTCTCCTTTGAAGAGAAGAGGGAGAAAGGCAAGATAATTGCCCTTAACCCCTGTGGGGACGAACCCTTGCCCGGTCTCCTTGTCACCCTGGCAACGCTGGCAATTGTTGAGGGGGTAATTCGGCAGTGGCCGGATGCAGGAAACGGGGCCATCTTGAGGAAGGAAGTTATCTGCATGTGTGGAGCAAATATTCTGCTGGTAGAGGACGATGCCGTCCTATGCAGTGTCATTGAACGCAATTTGCAGGCGCGCGGCCATCGCGTTTGTGTGGCAGCGGATGTACAGCAGGCGCTAGAGCAGTTGCGTGCGCAGACGTTCGATCTCGTGTTCCTGGACATCAACCTGCCAGATGAGACTGGCTGGGATGTTCTGCGGACTGCACATGCTGAAGGACGGTTGACATCTCGCATTGATGGCCGGCTGCCTGTTGTCGTGCTCTCCGCCGTGCGTGTGAGTCCGCGGCGACTCGCCGAATTCCATCCTCTGGCATACCTGCCCAAGCCATTCCCCATTGAAGCTGTCTTGCGCCTGGCGGCAGAGGCCGCTCAACGCTGCCATCGGGAAGGCGGTGAGGGTCAGCAGACCTCTTTCCCCTCTCAGATGGTACGTTCATGTGAAGAGGAATTTTATGCTTGATCTATTGATTGTCGTCGTGTCAATCGCGTTTTTTCTGCTGTGTATAGGGTTCACGTTCGGTTGTGAACGCCTGTAACATTATGCAGTGAAAGAGGCAAAAGAAGTGAATACTCCGCTTGAGTATATTCTGGTCGGCCTGGTGGCCCTGTTGTTAGCGATCTACCTGGTCATCGCGCTGCTCGCACCGGAGAAATTCTAGTCCTGTAAGAATTTTGCCGGATGATTCAGGTCAGCATTATAAAGTTGAGGTGATTCCTGTGACGGTCAGTAATATCGTGCAGGTACTAGTTTTCATTGTCATTCTCTTTTTGATTACAAAGCCGCTCGGTCTCTACATGAAGCGCGTCTTCAACGGAGAGCGCACCTGGCTCACGCCGGCGTTTGCGCCCGTTGAGAAGATTTTTTATCGCATCTCCGGTGTCAACGCGGAACAGGAGCAGAACTGGATCGGCTACACCATTTCCATGCTGCTGTTTAGCCTGGTAGGCATGATCTGGCTCTACCTGTTGCAGCGTACGCAGCAGTGGCTGCCCTTTAATCCGCAGGGCTTTGGCGCAGTCGAGCCGCAGCTTGCGTTTAACACGGCGGCCAGCTTCACCACCAATACCAACTGGCAGGCTTACACCGGCGAGCAGACGATGAGCTATCTGACGCAGATGGCCGGCCTGGCCTTTCACAACTTTGTCTCTGCCGCGACCGGCATCGCGCTGGCAGTCGCCTTTATTCGTGCTCTAAGCCGGCGCAGCGCGCAGCACCTGGGTAACTTCTGGGTGGACCTGGTGCGCTGCACACTCTATATATTGCTGCCGATCTCTGTGATTGGCGCGCTGGTACTGGTCTCGCAGGGTGTAGTGCAGAACTTCAGCGCCTACACGCAGGTCACGACGCTTGAGGGGGCGAAGCAGGTGATCGCGCAGGGACCGGTGGCCTCGCAGGAAATTATTAAAGAGTTGGGAACTAATGGCGGAGGCTTCTTCAACGCCAACTCGGCCCACCCGTTCGAGAATCCCAATGTCATCACCAACATGATCGAGATGCTCGCCATTTTCGCCATTCCTTCCGGCTTGATCTACCTCTTTGGCAGTATGGTCGGCAACACGAAGCAGGGCTGGGCAATCTGGGCGGCGGTGGCGCTGATCTTCCTGGCAGGTGTGTTTGTGGTGTTTGCGGCGGAGCAGCCGGGCAACCCGTTGTATCCTCAGGCGGTTGATAGAACAGCAACGGCAATGCAGTCAGGCGGCAACATGGAAGGCAAAGAAGTGCGCTTCGGCATCGCGCAGAGCGGCATCTTTGCGACTGTGACAACTGCTGCATCCTGTGGAGCCGTCAACAGCTTTCACGACAGTTATATGCCGCTTGGTGGCATGATTCCGCTG
The DNA here is from genome assembly GCA_014896635.1 of Ktedonobacteraceae bacterium. Next base: position 5,725 of record JADBKA010000128.1, on the reverse strand, counting down.
GCGAACATGGCGCTGGGTGAGATTGTCTTCGGTGGCGTCGGCTCCGGCCTCTATGGCGTGCTCGTCTTCGCCATTCTTGCTGTCTTCATCGCCGGTCTGATGGTTGGTCGCACGCCTGAGTACGTGGGGAAGAAGATCGAGCAGAAAGAGATGAAGATGGCCGCGCTAGCAATCCTCATTCTGCCGGCCTCGATCCTGGGCTTCTCTGCCATTGCCAGCGTGCTGTCGGCGGGGACGAGTTCTATTCTCAATCCTGGTCCGCACGGCCTTTCCGAGATGCTCTACGCCTACACATCGGGGACGGGCAACAACGGCTCGGCCTTTGCTGGACTGACCGCGAACACGCCGTTCTACAACTGGACCACCGGCTTCGCCATGCTGATCGGGCGCTTCGCCTTCGTCGTGCCGGTGATGGCGCTGGCCGGGTCGCTGGTGCGCAAGAAGATCGTGCCGGTGAGCGCCGGGACGTTCCCCACGACTGGACCGCTGTTCGCCTCGCTGCTTGTTGGCGTGATCCTGATTGTGGGCGCACTGACCTACTTCCCGGCCTACTCGCTTGGCCCGATAGTCGAGCATTTTCTCATGCTCGCAGGAAAGACCTTCTAGTCGCGGTTTTCAGGGAGTCAACAATAAAAATGAAGAAGAATATGCAAGAACAGGAATCAGTCACTGGTTCACTTGAAGTAAAGCAGTGGAAGACACGCCGCAAACGGGGAATAGCCCTGTTCAGCGGGCCGATCATCCGCCGCGCCCTCATCGACTCGCTGAAGAAGCTCGATCCGCGCTGGCAGTTGAAGAATCCTGTGATGTTCGTCGTCGAGGTTGGCAGTGTCGTTACCACCATCGAATTCGTGCGTCTGTTGCTCGGCGGCGGACCGGCGGCGGAGACCTGGTTTGTGTTTGCCGTCACGCTCTGGCTCTGGTTCACCGTGCTTTTCGCCAACTTCGCCGAAGCGATGGCCGAGGGACGCGGCAAGGCCCAGGCCGACACGCTGCGCCGCACGCGCACGACGACGATGGCGAAACGCCTGGCCGCGCCCGATCGCGCCAGCAAAGTCGCGGAAGTGGCCGCGCCAGACCTGCGCAAAGGCGACTATGTGCTGGTTGAGGCCGGGGATGTGATCCCCGGCGATGGTGATGTTGTTGAAGGTGTGGCCTCGGTTGATGAGTCGGCCATCACCGGCGAATCAGCGCCCGTCATCCGTGAGAGCGGCGGCGACCGCAGCGCCGTCACCGGCGGCACGCGCGTGCTCTCCGACTGGATCGTCGTGCGCATCACTGCCAATCCTGGCGAAACGTTTCTGGACCGCATGATCGCGCTGGTTGAAGGCGCGGCGCGTCAGAAGACGCCCAACGAGATCGCGCTGAACATCCTGCTGGCGAGCCTGACCATCATCTTCCTGCTCGCCGTCGTCACGTTGGAGCCGTTCGCCATCTATTCGGGCAGCCCGGTCAGCATCACGACGCTGATCGCCCTGCTTGTCTGCCTGATTCCGACGACGATTGGCGCGCTGCTCTCGGCCATCGGCATCGCCGGCATGGACCGTATGGTGCAGCGCAACGTACTGGCGATGAGCGGGCGCGCCGTCGAAGCTGCCGGCGACGTGGATGTGCTGCTGCTCGACAAGACTGGTACGATCACGCTTGGCAACCGTATGGCGAGTCGCTTCATCCCGCTCAGCGGCGTGGACGAGCGCGAACTGGCGCAGGCCGCCCTGCTCTCCAGTCTCTCCGATGAGACGCCGGAAGGCCAGTCAATTGTTACGCTGGCAAAAAAGCATTATGGCCTGCAAGCGACTGCGTCGTCCGCTGCAAAATTTGTGCCTTTCTCGGCGAGCACGCGCATGAGCGGCGTCGATTTCAACGGCGATTCTACGGTGAGAACAATTCGTAAAGGCGCTGACGACGCGATCACAACGTTTGTGAAAAACGCCGGCGGGAGCGTGAGTGAGGAAGTAAAAAGCATCGTCGATAGCGTCGCCTCTGCTGGCAGTACGCCACTGGTGGTGGCCGATGTCGCGCGCGATAAGCATGGCGCGCAGCAGGCCCGGCTGCTTGGCGTGATCGAGTTGAAGGATATCGTCAAAGGCGGCATGCGCGAACGCTTCGAGCAACTGCGCCGCATGGGCATTCGCACGATCATGATTACCGGCGATAACCCGCTGACGGCATCCGCGATTGCAAAAGAGGCGGGCGTGGATGATTTCCTGGCGCAGGCCACGCCGGAGACCAAGATGAAATTGATCAGGGAGCAGCAGGCCGACGGACGCCTGGTGGCTATGACAGGTGATGGCACGAATGACGCACCGGCGCTGGCGCAAGCCGATGTCGGTATGGCGATGAACACGGGGACGCAGGCGGCGAAAGAGGCTGCGAACATGGTGGACCTCGACTCGAATCCTACCAAGCTGATCGAGGTCGTAGAGGTGGGCAAGCAGTTGCTGATGACGCGCGGCGCACTGACAACGTTTAGCATCGCCAACGACGTTGCCAAATACTTTGCCATCATCCCGGCTATGTTTGCCGTAGCGTTTCCGCAGTTGAAGGCGCTCAACATCATGCGACTGGCAACGCCGCACAGCGCAGTGCTCTCGGCGGTGATCTTCAATGCTCTGATCATCATTGCGCTGATCCCGCTGGCACTGCGCGGCGTCAAATTCCGTCCGATTGGAGCCGGACCGCTGCTGCGCCGCAACCTGCTAATCTACGGCGTGGGCGGCATCATCGTACCGTTCATCGGCATCAAGATCATCGACCTGATACTCGTCGCACTGCACGTGGTGTTCTAATGAGGAATCGAACTATGCAAACGGTGATAAAATACCTGCGACCAGCAATTTTGATCACGCTGCTACTTGTCGTCACCACCGGTCTGATCTATCCGGGCGTTGTGACCGGGCTGGCGCAGCTCATCTTCCCTTACCAGGCGAACGGCAGCCTGCATACTGTTGATGGAAAAGTGATCGGTTCCGACCTGATCGGGCAATACTGGACCTCGCCCAGATACTTTCATGGGCGCCCCTCGGCAACGCTGAGCAACGACGGCAGCAAGCCGCAGCCCTACAACGCTGAGAACTCCGCGGCCTCAAATCTCGGCCCAACAAATGAGAAGTTGATCAAGAGTGTGCAGGAGCGCACAGCAGCGTTGCAGAAGGAGAATCCGGGCGTGCCGGTGCCGGTGGACCTGGTGACGGCTTCTGGCTCCGGCCTGGACCCGGCGATTTCGGTGGCCGGTGCGCTCTTCCAGGTGCCGCGCATCGCACGCGAACGCGGCATGAGCCAGGATGCAGTCAAGCAGCTCGTTATGAGTCATGTGCATGGCCGCTTTCTCTGGATTCTGGGCGAGCAGTACGTGAACGTGCTTGAGTTGAACCTTGCCCTGGACGGCAAGCAATAGGACACGATGACGGCGGAATTTCCTGACAACGCCAGGCGAGAAGAGGGACGCCCCGACCCCGAAGAATTGCTGGAACGCTATCACTTGCGCGATAGCGATACGGGAACAACTCCCTCTGCCTCACCCGATACATCCCGCGCGCAGCGGCCTCAACGCGGCAAGCTGCGCGTCTACCTGGGCGCGGCGGCAGGCGTGGGCAAGACCTACGCCATGCTCGCCGAGGGTAACCGCCGCAAAGCGCGCGGCACCGATGTCGTGATTGGCTTCGTCGAGACGCACGGGCGCGCGAAGACACAGGAGCAGATCGGCAATCTGGAAGTGATTCCGCGAAAAAAGATTACCTATCGCGGCGTCACGCTCGAAGAGATGGATACTGATGCTGTTATCGCGCGCCATCCAAAAGTTGCACTCATCGACGAGTTGGCGCATACGAACGTCCCCGGCTCAAAGCATACAAAACGCTACCAGGACGTGCAGGATATTCTGGATGCCGGCATCGACGTAATCACCACCCTCAATGTGCAGCACCTGGAGAGCCTGAACGACCTGATAACCAGCATTACCGGCATCCGCGTGCGGGAGACGCTGCCCGACTATATTCTCGATCAGGCCGATGAGGTCGAGCTGGTTGATATCGCACCTACTGCACTGCGCCAGCGCATGAAACACGGCAACGTCTATCCCCCCGAACGCATAGAAACGGCGCTCAATAATTTCTTCCGCGAGGGCAATCTGACAGCCCTGCGCGAGATTGCCTTGCGCCTGACTGCCAGTAAAACCGAGTCGCAGTTGCAAAAATACATGACGGAGCAGCACATCACCGCTCCCTGGACAGCGACCGAGCGCGTGCTGGTCGGCTTCGATCACCGTCCGCACAGCAAGCAGGTGATCCGCGATGCCTGGCGGCTGGCGCACGGGCTGCATGCCGATTTCATCGCGGTCAATGTGGAACTGGCGGGCTATGCTGCGTTTGTGCGCCGCCTGGTGGCATTCTTCAAGTATGGGAGTAAGGCTGGCCAGATCCGCGCTGCCAGAAAAGAGGCAGTAGAGAAACATGCCCGCCTGGCCGAGGACCTGGGAGCCGAGGTGATTAGAGTGAAAAGCGGTGATGTTGCTTGCACGCTTGCTGATCTGGCGCGTCAACGCCGCGTGACACAGATAGTGCTGGGACAGCCGATGCGCTCGCGCCTGGAAGAGTTCCTCTATGGTTCTCTTGTCAATCGGCTGCTGCGCCAGCGCCTGCACGTCGATATTCACCTGGTGCCAGTGACGCGGGAAAGCGAAAAGTGATATACTCGGAAGCATGAGATGGCGTGGCTCTGTTCTGCTCCTGTTGTTGCTTTTGCTCTCAGGACTGTCAGCGTGTAGTCCTGGACATCTGGGCAGCAGTGTGATTGCGTTTGTGCGCGATGGGCATATCTGGACGATTGATCCGAATGGCAACAATGCGCTTGAAATTGTCGCGCAGGATACACCTGCCGTCGGTTTCGCCTGGTCACCCACTCATCAAATCCTGATGTTCCGCGCGCTTGATGGCGATTTTGCCAGGACCGCAGCAGCGCGTCAACTCAAGACGCAACCGATTACAGGCCAGGTCGCGGATGTGCCATCTACTGCGAATACGGTCGGTGTTGATGGCGGCTCTCCCATTCCGATAGCCTTTTCCAGTCCAGAAGCGTTTTACAGCAATGCCATGTGGAACATCAACGGCACGCGCCTGCTCTTTCGCCAGACGGGGAAGACGCCGCCGGGCAGTCCCGATGGTATCCGCTGGTGGATCTCGCAGAACGATCAGCCGGGCGGCATCGCTATCAAGACGCCGCCGAGCAGCTTCTCTATCCCTTCGTTCTCTTACGACGTGCAGAACCAGCGCGTCGCAGTCAATAGCAGGCGCGGCCTCTCCACGACGACGCAGGCCGGGACGGACGAACAGTTTATCCAGCGGGAGCCGCTGGCCGGTCATCCCCTACCGGCTTCGCTGGAGCGCGTGCTCTGGCAACCGGCTCACCAGAACGCCGCACTCCTCTATGCGCTGCCTGTGCAGCAATCGCAGCAATCGCAGCAATCGCAGCAAGCAGGTGAGCGTCTTGAAGTTCAGCTTGTCCTCCATGCGCTCAATGGTCAGAAGACCGTGCTGGCAACTTGCGCCTGCGTGCAGTTCGCCTGGGCGCCTGATGGCAAGTATGTGCTCTACAGCGACGGCACGACATACACTGTGCTCAATCTCAGTGATCATACGACGTTCACGCTGCCGGGAGCAGCGGATAGCGTGCCGTACTGGTCACCCGATAGCCGCTTCCTGCTGCTAGATGGCCAGCATACCCTGAC
>JADBKA010000127.1 GCA_014896635.1 Ktedonobacteraceae bacterium | reverse complement strand
CTGACTCAATCTCTATAAAACCGGTACATGCGTCTGACGATCTGCTGCATCTTTTCGCGCAGGTGAGGCGGCTCGACCAGTTCGGCCTGGTCGCCATATCTGAGCAACTGTTGAATGACACGCCACTCGTTATAGGCCGTCGCTCGTATCAGCGTACGCCGGTGCTCGCGCCCGTTTTCATCCACAAAGACTTCTTCGCGCTCCAGCGTTTGCGTAAGCCAGCGCTGGCTCAATCCACCTTTGACCAGCTTGCTCTCAATCCAGAAACGGAACTCGACAGGGTGGCGCCGCCGTTCCACGTCGATCATTTCTGGCTGGATCTGGAGACTTTCCTCTTTGATGCGATCAACGCGATACTCCAGAAAGCGACCCATTTTATGGTTGTAGCCGATCAGGTAAAAATGCCCTTCCATGTAGATGACATAGTAGGGATCGATGTTTTCGTGTGTGATGACTTCTCGCTTGCGATGAGTGGGCATATAGTCAAAACGGATACGCTGGTGCAAGGAGATGGCCTGGATAACTTTCTCGATGGTTACCTGATGAGGAAGATAATCCGTTACTGGTGCAAGGTTAAAGTAGAGATATGGCTTGCGCACCAGACGGTCAAAACGCCGTCCCTGCTCCGGTGGCAATGTTGCCGCAAGCCGTTCAATCAGTTTCAGGATCTGATCGGCAAAAGGCGCGTGTAACGGCGGAGGCAATGGTTGTGTGATGTCGGCGCGGCTGTAGCGTGTGGGATCGGCAAAAAGATTGTAGAGCAGCGCCAGGCTCTCGACCTCGCTTTCCGCGAAAAGAAAAGACACGCGCGGCCCCGATCCTCTGACGATACTGTAGCGTGCAGGCTGCGCTCTCTTTCTGATTCGCTTGACTTCAAACCCCATCTCCTCCAGAAATTTGAGATCCCGCTCAAATGCGCGATTGACCCTGTTGGAAGCGAGTGAATCGAAAAAGTCCTCTTCATCTATCTTATAAAGAGAAGCTAGACGCTGAAATATCTCCTTGCGCGTACATTCATTTGCTGTAAGCAACTGTATCAGGCGGATAATACGTTCTGTTGCTTCGTGCCGGGGGCCTCCTGCAAAATCTGTCATCTCTACTACCACCTGTATCTTTCTCTGAAGTGCTGCCGGTCAGTATAGCAGAAAAAAGAAAAACTGAATAGTCATTCTGCAACTTCCGGCTACCCGAAACGTACCAGATTGGTGTATAATCTAGCAGAAAGATCTGTCTCTGTGTTTCTCTGCCAGGAAGCGGTATCAGGTGATGTATAGAAAAATGTATATGCAATCGCTTGCTCATAAAAAATATCGATGGTTCTCTCTAGTGATAGGAATCAGTATTCTCTGCACTTTACTCTTCGCTCTTTCTGGCCGGGGCGCGGTGGCGTATGCTGATGGGTTGCCGCCGGGGGGGAATATCAGCGATCCGGTAGTGCGAGCCGTTGACATTGCCAAGCCTGCCGTTGTACGCATCATCACTGTAACCAGCGGACGACTGACGGTGAATTTCACGCAGGAGAAGAGCGCCATTTTTCCGCAAGGCACAGGCCAGGCGTACCGCGTGGCGCTTTCCGGCAGTGGCACATTCATCTCTGCCAATGGTGACATTCTGACGGCTTCTCATGTTGTTTCGCCTCCTGACGAAGTATTCTACCGTAATGCTGCTCCTGACATAGCGAATTACATCAATCAGCATCCAGAGCTTGGTTTGCCGCAGACGACGCCGGATCAAGTATTGCAGAATCTCATGACCCGGCAACTCAAAGCGAAGGCCACGTTTGACGCGAAACGCAGCGAAGTCTTCCTGAGCACTGATTACAGTGGTCCTCTTACCGCCAATAGTCTTGAAGAGGTGCCGCCGGAGCTTCATGCAACGGTTGATCAGATTAAAAAAGAGAGCGCTTTTGATCAGAAAGATGTAGCTATCGTCCATGCCCCGTTTAAGGACACGCCGAGCGTGCAGCTTGGGGATTCTTCCACTGTGCAGCAGCAGGACCAACTCACCATCATCGGCTTTCCCGGCAATGGGGATGTCAGCAACCGACCTACTGATTTATTCACCTCTTCGGTCAATAAAATCAATGTTAGTTCGATAAAAACGACCGATAATGGCGCGCCGGTAATCCAGGTAGGCGGCAATGTCGAGCAAGGCGACAGTGGTGGTCCGGCGCTCGACAATAGTGGCAAGGTAGTGGGCATTGTCAGCTTCGGGCTTGCCAGCGGCAGCACGCCCGGCGGGACCAGTTTCTTGCAGGCCAGCAACAGTGCGCGCGAGCTGATCCAGTCGCTCAACCTGGATACGACGCCGGGATCGTTTCAGAAGCTGTGGAGCCAGTCATTTAGCGACTATGCCTCTACTACACCCGGTCACTGGCACAAAGCGCAGCAGGGCTTCCAGCAACTGGCGACAAAGTACCCTCTGTTCAAAGCTGTTACGCCCTACCTCAATTATGCTCAGACACAGGCTCGCAGCGAACAGGCAGTAACACCGACTGCCACCAGCCCGGCGCAGCCTGCTCAACCGGCCCAGTCTGGTACCACGCTTGCGCTGGCAATCACTATCGGATCAATAGTGGTTATCCTGCTGCTGGGCAGTCTGCTCATGGTAGTTGCTGTGCGGCGGGGGAAACGCAGCAAAGCCGGGGGGACGGCACCCACTCAGAGTGAGGCGGCGAAGCCTGCCCGGCCACAGCGGCCGGGACAGCCAGGACAGCCAGGGCAGCCGGCGTCATCCCAGGCGGGATACGATGAAGGCATGGCCGCGTTTGGCGCGCCGGCTAAAAGCTGGCAAGCGGGACGCCCGGCGGCACCTCAGGGATCTCAGCCGCCGGGGCAGGCTCGCCCGGCTTCCCCGCCGCTGGGATCACAGGCTACAGCCGCGCTGCGGGTCTGGCCCTGTGGTCACATGAATCGCCCGAACGCGCGCTTCTGCGCCATCTGTGGTGAACCGGCTTCGGATATAACCCAGACAACACTTCCACCTATCAAAAGAGTAGAGCAATAGACAGTGAGGAGGTTCAGGGGGGCAAAGCCTGCCTGAACCTCTCCCTTGACAAGCCTCCCCACTCTGTGGGGAGGTCATTGACTGTACTTTATTGTGCTTCGCCGGCGCCCATGATATGGTAGCCGGCATCGACGAACAGGACCTCGCCGGTCACGCCGCGCGCCAGGTCACTGCACAGGAAGCGCGCGGTATCGCCTACCTCACTCTGCTCGATATTGCGCCGCAAGGGAGCAATCTGAGCCACCTGGCTGCGAAAGCCAGTGAAGCCGGAGACGCCTCGCGCCGCCAGCGTATTGAGCGGGCCAGCGGAAATGGCGTTGACGCGGATATTATGCTCTCCCAGCTCATAGGCCAGGTAGCGCACGCTGCATTCCAGAGCAGCTTTGGCGACCGCCATCACATTGTACTTTGGCATCACGCGCTCGCTTGCCATGTACGTGAGCGTCAGGATATTGCCCCCGCTACGCGCCTGCATCAGAGGCGCTGCCCGGCGCGCCATTGCGATCAGCGAATAAGCGCTGATATCCAGGGCGGTATGAAAACCCTCGCGCGTCGTCTGCACGAAAGGATTCTCCAGCTCGCTCTGAGGAGCAAATGCTACCGAGTGGATGAGAATATCAAGGCCGCCGTTAAAGATTTTGCTTGTCTCTGCAAAAGCAGCGTCGAGCTGGTCATCATGCTGAACATCGCAAGGCAGCACCTCGGTGCCGGGGAGCTTGGCCGCCAGTTCGCGCACATACTTCTCCATGCGTTCCTGGTAGGCGAGCGCGAGTTGAGCGCCTTCTGCTGCGAGCGCCTGCGCGATGGCCCAGGCAATGGAGCGGTGATTAGCCACGCCGAAAATGAGTGCTTTTTTTCCTTCTAACAAACCCATAAAAACGTCTCCTCTCGAAATATTATGTCTGCTGCTGTTTCCCTTTCTCGTACTCTTCCAGCCAGATGCGGCCCAGGGTTGTCGCAGTGAGTATGTACTCGTCGCCTGTGAAGGACATGGTGAGCAGACCCTGATCTTCCATCTCGCGGAAGTCATCGGTTACGAGAAAAAGATCATGCAGCATACGCACCATATCACTTTCAGGCAGGTGCTTCCAGGTCTGGAGAACATGGAGAACGGCAGCGTATCTGGAACTGCTATCATCTACTGCTCGCATATGCTGTTCCTTCATATACAGGGTAGTCTGGGAACTGGCAGGCATCGGGCTGTCGCGCTGCCAACAGTGTAACAAATCTCACCGTTTGCGGCAAGTGGCCGCAGAGGGTAGCTATGCTCCCTCTCTTTTTCTCGCTACGGAGGGGGAACTGTGCAGCTTAGAGCCTGTAGAGGGAGCATTGCCTCTCATGCCAGGCTGTGTTATAACGTGTAGGCAGAAGGCGTCAAATAAAGAGAGAGGAGAGACTGCCCATGCTGCCAGATCCCGCTCATGGGCCGGCACCACTGCCGGTCAGCGTTGTCATCCGTAATATCGGCCAGCTTGTGACTGTGGCACAACAGCCACTGGAAGGGGCTAGCGGGCCGCTACAAATTATTGAGCACGCGGCTCTCGCGGTCCAGGATGGGAAAATCGCCTGGCTTGGTCCTGAGGGAGCGCATGAACCCCTGTTTGAACGCGACAAAAGTGCTGGTGGTGATAGTATCACGCTTGTCGATGCCCAGGGAGCTGTAGTCACGCCGGGTTTTGTCGATGCGCATACTCATCTTGTATTTGCCGGTAATCGGGCTGAGGAGTTTCACCTGCGCCGCGCCGGTACCAGTTATGCCGAATTGCTGGCGCAGGGACGTGGTATTCTGAGCACTGTGCAGGCCACACGCGCCACTGACGCGGAAACGCTGGCCTGGCTGGCCCTGGAACGGCTCAGTGTTATGGGCAGTCATGGCACCACGACAGTTGAGATCAAAAGCGGTTATGGACTGGACACGGTAACAGAGGAGGCATGCCTGCGCCTGATCAATGGTCTGAACGCTCACGAGGCCATCATGCGTTCTCCTGAGGAGTATAAGAGAATCCGCGTGGTGCCTACGTTTCTGGGCGCACACGCGCTGCCGCCCGAATATCAAGATCGGCGCGAGGCGTATGTGAACCTGCTGATAGAGGAGATGCTACCATCGTTTGCCGGCCTGGCGCGCTTCTGCGACGTCTTCTGTGAACAAGGAGCGTTCACGCTGGCAGAGTGCCGGCGCATTCTCGAACGGGCGCGAGCACTGGGATATCAATTGAAGATCCACGCCGATCAGCTCAGTCCATCAGGTGGCGCGCGGCTTGCCGCCGAACTGGGCGCGACTTCGGCTGATCACCTGGATCATGCCAGCGATGAAGATCTGGATGCCATGCGTGAGGCCGGCGTTGTCGCTGTGCTGCTGCCGGGCTGTTCGTATACGCTGCGCGCGCCCTATCCTTCCGCCCGTCGCTTTCTTGAGCGGGGACTGCATGTCGCGCTGGCGACAGATTGCAACCCCGGCACGAGCTACTGCGAAAATATGCAGACGATAGTTGGTCTGGCAATGTCTGCAATGGGTATGTCGCTGGAAGAGGCCCTGGCTGCTGCGACGATCAACGGTGCGCGCGCGCTCGGCTTGCAGGACGAGACGGGCAGCATTGAAGTGGGCAAACGCTGCGAGCTGGCGCTCTGGTCAATCAGCGATTACCGCGAGATTGGCTATCACTTCGGCGTTAACCTGGTCAGGTCGGTGCTGGTGATATGACTGGAGGCAATGTTTCACGTGAAACATTGCCTTTTCGATCTCATCAGTGTCCCGTCTAGAAACTCACGCTGATTCCAACTGCGGCATTCTCTTCGGGGGTTGCGAGCCAGTGACCATACCTGATGGCTACCTCTGCAAAGCGTGCCAGATCTGCGGGAGTCACAGGCCGGGATGCATCCGTCACCGGTCTGCCCACCTCCTGGAAGAAGTGACCTAACCTTCTGGTTGTGATGATGAATGTGATCACCGGGACACTTCCCCTGTTACGCCAGGCGTGCGGCGCGTTGCCCGGAACATGAACGAAATCGCCTGCCTTTGCCGGAATCCATTCGTAGCTCTGGCCGTTTTTCCTCAGCCCCTCAACTTCGCCTGAGAGGACAATAAAATCCTCGGTATCAGCGTGAGCGTGAAGGGGGACAAAGCCTCCGGGAGGAATCGTTCCTTTCAACACACAGAAGTCATTATGCTCATCGTCCGGCGATGTGAGAAACTCTACGGTTGGTCCCAACTGGTCCAGGACCAGGCCAGTTGTGGGATTTTTCTCAAGACCCATATGTTTTTTCCTGCTTTCATGTTTTTTCATTGGGGCAGCACCTTCTCTGTCTGGACAGATGGCCTGATCAGGCGGAATATCCTGCTTCAAGTTAACGCCATGTCATTTAAGCAGGCGCTTGCCCGCGTCTGTGTAAGAGCATAACGCAAAAGCCGGCCAGGAAGAATAGCTCCGGGTTATCATCCAGGTATCATTTTGTTACGTCGTGTAGTATACTGTGAACTGCTTCATAGCCTTATGGCGACCCTTGCATACCATGTTGCTTTCAGAGAAGCAACATGGTATGAAATCTTGATACCCGTCGAGATCCGTCCCGCCACCGGCGGGACTGGCAAGATGCTTGTGCATCGCATCTTGCCCATCTGAACGCAAGGTAGTATCACCTACATTCAATCGATGCATGAGCAACCATCTTGCACAATCTTCAACCAGCACAGGTACTGCGGAAGAAGGACAGGATGATGAGGAAGAAAGCGAGGCAAACCTCCCCTAATTATCTCCTGCGCCGGGCGCGCCTGGAGCGGGGCTGGACTCAGAAAGTGGTGGCCGAGCGTATTGGCGCTCCCAACGATGTGACTGTTACACGCTGGGAACGTGGTACGACTTTTCTCAGTCCTCATTACGTGGAACGGCTCTGCCAGCTCTTTGAGCAACCGGCCAGCGCACTGGGATTGCTCAAAGAAGCTCATACCCCGGTCGCCTCTCAATCCCTCTCTGTCAGCCCTTCCCGGTCCGGCGCATCAGAGCATGCCGCGCTGCTCCTTCCACGACAGACCGGTTCCCTGTTTTCCACTCTCCCCCTGGTTGGACGAGAAGCCGACCTGCATGCGCTCCAGGTCCTTTATCGGAGCGTCCAGCAGGGACAGGTGCGGATAGTCCTGATCAAGGGAGAAGCTGGCATTGGCAAGACGCGCCTGGCAGCTACTTTTCTCTCCTGGGCTGCCAGTGAGGGTGCAACAATACTGGCCGGGCGCGCCTTTGAGATGGGAGACCGGCTGCCCTATCAATCCCTGGTACATGCTCTGAGCCGTAGCCTCGAAAAAGAACAGGCGCTGGAGGCGAGGCTCGGTGCCACCTGGTTAAGTGAACTGTCGCGCATTCTCCCCGAATTACGTGAACGCTACCCTTTCCTGCCAGAGGTACCCGGAGACGAAATGACGGCACGTATTCGCCTCTTTGAAGCAGTGACACGTCTTGTGCAAGCTCTGTGCGAACAGAGAGCGGTCGTGCTGTTCGTTGATGATGTGCAGTGGGCCGACGCCGCTTCCCTGGATGTATTACGCTACGCGGGACAGCGTTGGAGTGAGAGTGAGACGCCTGTGCTCCTGTTGCTCTCGCTACGCTCCGAAGCTCTGACGCCAGCCAGCCTTCTGAGCCGGTGGATAGCGAGTCTGCACCGAGAATTGCCCGTGACCGATCTCACTCCTGGTCCTCTGACGCTGGAAGAAACGCTGCACCTGCTTGGATCGCTTGCCTATCAGCCAGATATATCTCTCAGCCAAACGGCTCGCTTCAACCAGTTCGGGCAGTGGCTCTTTCGAGAAACGGGAGGACAACCGTTTTACCTGGTCGAAACTTTGAAGGATCTGCTGGAGCGGAAGATTCTCGTGCTGCGCTCTCCCCCGCAAGGAAAAGAACTGGAACTGGACATGGCAGCTCTCTCCGCTCTCCAGCAGCAAAGCATGCTTCCGCCCGGTGTGCGCCGGCTTATCCTTTCGCAGGTGGAGCGGCTTACCCCGGCAGGGCGCTCTCTGCTGGTAGCGAGTGCTATTCTTGGGCAAGAAGCCTCCTTTGATCTGCTCTCTCGCGTCGCCGGTGTAGGAGAACGCGAGGCTCTGGCGGCGCTTGAGGAGCTTCTTCGGCAAGGGCTGTTGCGTGAAGAAAGCGCAGAGAGCGGCAGAGGCCCACACTATCTCTTCGGCCATGATAAGATCCGCGAGACGATTACGACCGAGATGAGCGAAGCCGAGTTGCATCTTCTCCATTGCCGCGCGCTCGCGCTACTCGAAGCGGAAGACAGGCCGGCTGCTGAACTGGCTCATCATGCGCGGGCCTCTGGCTTGAGCGAGCAGGTGGTACGCTTCAGTCTGGCGGCAGGCGATGAAGCGGTGCGCTGTTTTGCCAACACAGAAGCCCGGCAGCACTACAGCCAGGCGCTGAAAGCCCTCTCACAACTACCAGAGACGACTGCTACACAAGAGACCCGTGTAGAGACGCTCCTCAAGCTGGTTCAGGTCTCCTGGATGGCCGTAGATGTAGAGCATACTCTCCGGCGATTGACCGGGGCCGAGCACCTGGCATATTTGTTGCATGACCAGAAGCAGGTGGCCCTGATCCATTACTGGATCGCCGTTGTCCACGGCACACGCAATACCATGCGCCAGGCGCGCTCCTATGCGGAGCAAGTGCTGAGGGAGGCGCAGGCATTAGGGGACGAAGAGCTGGTGGCTCTGGCTGCGCTTCAACTGGGCCGGGTCCTGATCAACCAGGGACAGTTTAGTTCCATCGAAGAACTGCTGACCCCGGCCATCCCCCTGCTTGAACGAGCGGGCAACTGGCTGGCCTGGACCGATGCCCTCGGCTACCTGGGATATGCACTTGCGGCGCGAGGACAATATGCGGCAGGGGTGACTCAGGGACAACGTGCTGTAGAGAGAGCGCGCCAGGCTGGGGAAATAGAGAATCATTACGGACTTCACGCGCGTCACTTTCTCAGTATCATTCTTATGTCCGGTGATGACTGCTCGCAAGCATTGGAAGCAAACGAACAGGTTGTGCGGGAAGCTGAGAGAATCGGGGACTGGCTTCTGGTCTATTGGGCCTGCGCTTTCCGCGCATGGGCCGAAGGCCGGTTGGGAAAACACGAAGAAGCCTTACAAAGTCTGGCCCACGCCCGGACAGCAGGAAATCGCCTGGGTGAACATATTATGGGCCAGGATCTCCTTGAGGGAGTGACCGCCGCAGTGTTACTGGCCGCTGGCCGGGTAGACGAGGCGCTTGCTCACGCGCGAGCGACCGTTGAACTTGCCAGGGAAGAAGTGGGTAGCTTCCTGAGTGAAGGGATCGCAGAGCGAGTCCTGGGACAGGCGCTGGCACATCGCTCGCGCTGGGAGGAGGCCCGCGCGCACCTGGCAGCCAGTGTCCAGGCATTTCTTGCTGGAGAGGCTCTGCTGGAAGCGGCGCGCACACAAATGGTGTGGGGGCTGCTTTGCCGGGATCACGGCGAAGAAGCGGAGGCCCTGGCCCATTTTGAGCAGGCCCTCGCCCGCTTTAAATCTGCCGGGTTGACCAGAGCCTGCCAGACTGCGCAGGAATACCTGGCACACAAATATGCGTAAGGCCAGCGCCCAGAAACGCAACAGGTGAGCAGAGAGGAGACGATACCCGTGTTCAAAAGTAGAACAGCAGAGTTTGTTTGCCAGCCTCGCTCTTCTTTTTTCTCACGATGTTGCTGAAAAGAATTTATAGTCAGGCAGTTGTGGGTTTGCGCAGATTCATGGTGAAAAGCCAGCGATTGCCGGCACAGCTCTCTTTTTCAAAGCCAGCGGTGCGAGCCAGGCGAAGAACCTGCTCCTGGCGCTGAAAATGTGGATCAATGAATCCCTCTGTAACGGAGAGAATGCCGCCGGGTTTGAGCGCCTGGAAAATCTCGGCAAGCGCTGCCTCGCGGTTGGCTATCTCACCGAGGACAGCACAGAGAACAGCGCGGTCGAATCGTTCATGGGCAAGCCTGCCCTCTCCAGCTCCTGTGCGCTCGAAGCGCACGTTCTTGACGCCCGCAGCCTGTGCGCGCCGTTCCGCTCGCTGAATTCTCTCAGCCGCGATGTCGATGCCGAGCACCTCACCGCCGGGACCTATCCGTCGTGCAAAAGGCAGCGTAAGCCTGCCGGAACCACACCCGGCATCCAGAACGCTCATGCCGGGCCGCAAAGCCAGTTGCTTGAAAGTCAGGCGATTGCCCACGCTGACAAACAGCAGCCAGGCCGCTGTATAACCGGCGAGGGCGACGACGAAAACAGCTACGATAGTGATGAGCAATGGCATTGTCGATACTCTTCTCCCTGTTGTTTTCTTGCTAGCGTTTCTCTCTTCTTATGAGAGAAAGGAAAGCGGTGGAGGTAACTCCTTTTCCGTGATACGAGGATTTGTTCTTCTGGTCTGATACTCCCTTGCGTTCAGAAACGTCCCGCCACCGGCGGGACGTTTCTGAACGGGTATCAAGATTTCATACCATGTTGCTTCTCTGAAAGCAACATGGTATGAGATATACGCGATAGGGGCGGGGAGAGTTAAAGTTCTCCCCGGCCAGGACGCTTAAACCCGGCTAGCGAAGTTTCAACAAAATGTTTCACGTGAAACATTCCTTCTCCGCTTGCCGTGATAGATAGCTCACAAGAAACCAGAGTCACGCTGTGAGATTTTAATATGCAGCCAGCCGCTCCCTGCTGTCACTGCCCTTTTGTGCTATGCTACGATTCAGGCAACGAGGCCATGAAAGGATGCATTTGACAATGGACACGCTACATACACATACACCGCAACCACAACAGCAATCCCCTATCGTGATCGACGGACATGCACTCTCACGCGCTGAGGCGCTCGCCGTTGCACGTGCATACGCCCCGGTCGCGCTCGGCGATCAGGCTATCCAGCGCATACAAGCCGCGCGCGCAGTGATAGAGAAGCAGGCGGCAGAGGGCAACAAGATCTACGGCGTGACGACCGGCTTCGGCCATCTCAGCAGCGTGCGTATCCCCCAGGAGCAGCAGGTGATTCTCCAGCACAATCTGCTACGCAGTCATGCCGCCGGTGTAGGCGAACCACTCACTGAAGAGGTGACGCGCGCTATGCTGGTTCTGCTGGCGGCCAGCCTGGCACGTGGCCATTCGGGCGTGCGCGTCGAGATTGTGCGCGGCCTGATAGATCTGCTTAATACCCATATCTATCCGCTGGTACCTTCCAGAGGTTCGGTCGGCGCGAGCGGCGACCTGGCTCCGCTCGCTCACCTGGCGCTGGTGCTGGTGGGTGAGGGCGAGGCCATCTACCAGGGACAGCGTTGCAGCGGCGCCGAAGCTTTACGACGTGCGGGCCTGGCTCCGCTGAGCCTGCAAGCGAAAGAAGGGCTGGCTCTGGTCAATGGTACGCATCTGATGGAAGCCATCGGTCTGCTGGCTCTTACTGATGGCGAAACTCTGGTACAGACCGCCGAGGTGGCCTGCGCTATGAGCATCGAGGGATTGATGGGCAGCCATGTTCCTCTTGATGAGCGTATTCATCGCTGTCGCGGTCAGGCCGGACAGCAGATCAGCGCCGGGCGTCTGCGTCGTCTTGTGCGCGAGAGCGAGATCAACCACAGCCACCAGAACTGCGCCAGGGTGCAGGACCCCTATACGCTGCGCTGCGCTCCCCAGGTTCTGGGTGCGGTACGCGATGCGCTGGCGTTCTGTGCGACGATCTTTGAGCGGGAACTAGGCGCTGTGACCGATAATCCTCTCATTTTCCCTGAAAAGGGCGATGTACTGAGCGGGGGCAATTTTCACGGTCAGCCGCTGGCGCTGGCGCTCGATACGCTGGCAATCGCGCTGGCTCAACTCGCCAGTTTCTCCGAGCGCCGCATCTACGGACTGATGGGACCGCACGACTGGGATATCGGCGGCGCGCCGCTGTTCCTGACGCCCAACGCGGGACTTAATTCCGGCTTTATGATCACGCAGTACGTCGCGGCCTCGCTGGTTAACGAGATCAAGATCCTGGCGCAGCCCGCCAGCATCGACTCGATTCCAACTTCCGCCGGCATGGAAGATTTTGTCAGTATGGGCGCGACCTCTGCACACAAGGTACTGCGTATCCTGGAACTGGCGCAGCAGGTTGTGGCGATAGAACTGCTCTGCGCTGCTCAGATGCTGGAGTTCCGCAAGCCGTTGAAGCCTGGTGTGGGCGTTCAGGTCGCGTATGAACTTGTGCGGGCGTCCGTGCCGGCGCTCGACCATGACCGCGTGATGGCGCCGGACATTGCGCGTATAACCGCCGAGGTAAAGGCGGGGACGTTCGCGTCGATTGAATAAGCACAATGTTTCACGTGAAACATTGTTGTCCGCAAGGCTCAATTGCTTCTACCTGATCCCGGTTCAACAAAAATGTTTCACGTGAAACATCAGGAGAGGGAACAGTGTTTTGTCTCGCCACAGAGGAGTAAGAAAACTCTGGCTGAGAGCATAATACGCTACGGCCATCCGATGCCTGGCGCAGGTGACTCGATGGTAAGAACCTGGCCTGTTCGTGCCTGGCCCACCATGTTCTCAGGGCCATGCCACTCAGCTACTACCAGGAACAACGTTCTCTTGTCAGGGCCACCGAGTGCGCACGCGAAGCACCCACGATCCAACTCAATGCTCTGTAATACCTCACCACCTTCGCGTACACGCACACACCGCTTGTTAGGAACGTCAGCG
>JADBKA010000126.1 GCA_014896635.1 Ktedonobacteraceae bacterium | reverse complement strand
CGGATCGATCCGCTCCAGGGAGAGTCTGGCAACCGGATAAAACGAGGCGGAGAGCAGGTTCATCAGCACAAAAGCCCCATACCTGCACCAGCGCAGGGAGGGATGGGACAGTACCAGTCCTAACCAGCGAGGGAATGCCGGAAGCGTTTCCTGTCTCCGCCTCTTCCGAGGACGGGAAGCCGTTCCGGCAGGGGAGACCAGAGAGAGCTTCATCACAATCATAGTATCCTCCTGATAGGCTATTCATGCCGTTCATGCCGTTTTTGTTGTTCATGTGGTGTTCGTAGGGTCTTCCGTCTCCTCTGTATGCTGTCTGTCCCTGTCCTCAGGGTCTGAGAAGCTCCCCTGTCTGGCTGATCAGTGTGCGCGGCCAGAGCAGGCATAACCTGTCTTGTCCCGCGTAAACGGTACCAGCGGCTTCTGATGCGTTCCTCTTTCGTTGGGAGAGGGAAACGCTGGCGAGAAGAGCGCCGTCCCATCGCTCTTTGTGTCAGGACAGAAGCGTCTGAAGAAGCCTGCGGCGAAACCTGCGGCACAGCAGACGACTGGGGATGAGGATGGAAATGGGGTCGAGGATGAGGAGGATGAGGTGAAGAGAGAGGTGAAGAGAGGTGCCGAATGTGGGGCGCCTGATGTGCCTGTTCAGTGGCCGGGATCAAGGGTTGCCCTTGTGCGACCAGTTCAGCGACCGTTGTGCAGATGACATCGCGTGCTTCTTCCCAGGCCGCCCCTGTCTGGCGCCAGGTGTGATCAAAAGCACGGCAGGCCTGCACAAACGCCTCAAAGAGCGTGGCGCCGTAGAGCTGATCGAGTCCCCAGTCCAGTCGTCCCAGCATGCCGACCCCGAAGAGGCCATCGCCCCGTTCAAAGCCGACCACCGTCCCGGCCTCTGATTGCGCGCACGAGCGCAGGCCGGGGGCCAGGCGCTCGATAGCCTGTTGGGGCAGAAAGGCCAGTTCCCAGGGCTGCTGCTCACCGGTCTGGCGAGCAAGAGCCGCCTGAAGGACGCAGGCCAGGGTGCTGTGAGCGCGCACACGCAGGCGGTGACGCTCCCAGGCATCCGGCGAGAGGGGGGGAGCAGCCGCGGCGTGGGCTGTTCTTGCTGGAGACGCCGCCCCTTTCAGGGGATCATCGCGTTCCTCGCCTCCGTCGCCTCCGTCGCGTCCGTCTGCTCCCAGTTGGTTTCCAGGTCTGTTCCCCCGTTTGCCTCCCAGCGCGCTATTCCACTTCTCCGCCCCATCCCCCACCGCCAGCAACGGCATGCCGATGACCGTCGCCAGTTGTGCCAGCGCCAGCTCCCAGCACAGCGGCCAGCCTGCCGGGTCGGGCTGCTGGCGGCTGGTTTTCCAGAGCGTATACCAGTCGCTTCCCTGGAGACCGGCGGGCAAGAAGAGGCCATCTATCGCCTGCATGAGCGGCCAGAGCGACTGGTAGAGGTGCCGGTGGGGAGGGAACGGCCACAGGGGCAGCAGCAAGAGTCTGGCGCTCATGCGCTCGACCGCCCATGCGCCAATGGCATCTGCCAGCAGAATCAGCCCGTGCTCCCCTTGCTGGACGGGCAAAGGCATGCCAATAATCGGACGATCTCTCTCGAAATCGTCGCTCCCCTCTGCCGGCGCGCGCTCTTGCTCCTCCAGGAGCAGCCCTGCGCCATGCTCGGCTTCGGCTCTCTCTGAGCGTAGCCTCTCGTGAATCTGCTTGTGGGTCTGCTTTGTCGTCATGCATTGTGTCCTTTCTTGACTTTCTTGAAGAGAGCAAGAGCGCCTCTGCGTCCCTTGCCTGGGTGAACCACAGGGGATGATCCTGTACAAAAGAGAGACCGCTTCTCAACGAAGAAAGCGGATGGCAGGTCAGGGATGCCCACCGTTCCCGGCTTCCTGCAACTGCCAGAGCGTCACCTCCGCTCCGCTCGCTACCGCCAGCCACCGACCGGAAGGAGACCACGCAACAGCCGTGAGCGCTTCCTGCTGTGGCTGGACCGGCAGCGGAGACAGCGTTGGGACAGACCACAGCAGCAGGGGATAATCCTCTCCGCCACTCGCCAGTACGGCGCCATCAGGAGCAAAGGCGACGGCTCGCAGCGCGCCTGTCTGGCGGGTCTGGCTCGGTGGTTCGTGAAGAGAGCGAGCGGCATCCAGACACTGCCAGCCGAAGGCGCCGGAGCTCTGGCGAGTGCAGGCGCGTCCTTCTGTCCACAGATAGACCACGCCGTCATCCCCACCCAGGGCAAGCACCCCTTGCGCCGAGAGCGTGGCTGCCCGCAGTGGCCGCTGCGTGGGAGCATAAGAGCCATGAAGCTCTTGCCCGCTGCGCGCATTCCAGACACGAGCGACTCCACCCGCAGAAGCAGTGACCACGATCTCTCCCTGGATCGTGAGAGCCTCAATGGGCGCGGTATGCTGGCGGAACACGACCTGAGGCTCGTGAGAGGACGCGCTCCAGACGATGGCCTGTGTGTCACTGCTGGCAGAAACGGCAAGCGGTGGAGTTCCCTGGGGAGATGCCTGGGGTGCTGGCGTGCCGGTCCAGCCGAGCGCCGTCACCGGCGCCGTGTGAGACGCGCTGCGCCTGGCAAGCAAGGCCGGGGTGTGGACATCGAAGAAGGCAACGATGCGATCTCCACCGACGGCCAGTTGTCCGCCATCAGGCGAGCAGGCAACGGCACGGATCGGGGCGTGGAGCGCCAGGGCATGGAGCACGCTGCCATCAGGGCGCCACACCCACACAACGCCGTCGTCATCGCCACTGGCGAGCAGGCGCTCATCCGGCGCCCACGTCACGGCTCTCACCGGATGGTGATGATGGCGGAATACGGTGTGCCGCGTGAGCGTTGGCTGTACAGAGGGCGCAGGGGTGAGAGCCGAAGGCGCAGATGCTGAAGGTGCAGATGCCGCAGGGCGCGTTCCCATCGGTCCTGCTGGATGGAGGCCCAGGACACGTTGTGCGAAGGCAGTGGTCATGCCGGTTCCCAGTCCCAGCAGACTGAAGGTGGTCAGGATACCGACCCGTATCAGCGCTCGCCGACTCGTGAGTGGAGTGTGCGGCGGACGCGGAAGACGCGGAGGATGGGGAGCAGCAGGCAGAGCCGGGGGAGCACAGACACTCAGCTCTGTCTGATCCGGTGAGCAGGAGGTCCCTGGCAACGGGAGCGTGGGAAATGCATGGGGGCCGACGGGGTCGGGTTCCAGGACCAGCCGACAGTCGGCGGGGGACGGCGAAATCGGCCAGGCGTCCGGTGGATGGCAGCAGAGGCCCCCCTGCACCGGTGCGCAAACGATAAGTGAGGGGAGCGCCAAAGGAATCAACGAGCGGGTATCCCAGGCGGGCTGCCAGCGTTGTGACCCAGGGTCCCAGTTCGGCCCGGTCGTCTACCCGTACCCGCAGACAGGCGGACTGCTGTTTCCCTTGCCGGAAGGGATGTTCAATCAGAATCTGTCGAAGTGCCATCGGTTCGCATGCCTCCCTCTGTTCTCCTGAATCCTGCTCGTGAGTCCTGGTGAGTCTTCGTGGGACCTCTGAGCAGAGCGCCTGTTGCTGTGGGGTCCTGCCCGGAACCCTCAACGAAGCTCAGTATACCTGGTCGAGGGGGGGAGCACGGGAGCAGGGGAAGGCAAGGGAGGGGAGGGGGGAAGCAGAGAAGGGGCAGCATGGGGGGAGGGGAGGACAGCACTACAGCCGCACTTGTAAGCTGAACGGTAAGCGAGATCAAGGTCAAGAAAGAAAGCTCCATGAACAGCTTTCCCTCCTGTGACACACTGTAGAGGTGAATACAGACCTCAGAGATCATGAAAGGAGGAGAAGATCATGAATCATTCCCCATCGAGCATCCTGAGCCATCAGCACACTGTCCCTCCCTTCTAGCTGCCTGCTTCGCGTCGTGGGGAGTTGCTGGCTTTGCACTGGTCGAATGTTGATTTTGAGCATAGCCGTTTATTGGTGCTGCATTCAGTTGATTATATTGCCGGATATGGGTATGTTGTGGGTGAACCTAAGACATCGGCTGGCAAGAGGTGGGTTAGTTTACCGGGGTTTCTTCTGGATATGCTGAAACGGCATCGAGATCAGCAGTTGGAATTGCGGAAAGCTGCTAAACAATGGCAAGACAATGATCTCGTGTTTCCTAATCTCAGCGGTGGTTATCTGCATCCTAACCACATGGGTGAAAAGTTTAGGAAGTTCTTAAAGGAGGCGGGGCTGCCTGATATTCATTTCCATGATCTGCGCCATAGTGCAGCTACCATCTTAATGTGTATGGGTGTGAATATTAAGGTGATCCAGGAATTGTTGGGGCATAGTGACATCTCTATTACATTGAGGGTATATGGACATCTGCTGCCATCGATGCAGGAAGAAGTAGTAGAAACGTGGGATGGCGTGTTTGGAGAAAATGGAAAGGGGGGTAAGAAGCCACAAGGCAGGAGGCAGGGGGGTAGGAAGCTGAAGAAACAAGACTAATTCGGGGTATTCTCCCAGTTAATCTCCCATTGCTGATTTTTTCGTGGTGGGGCTTTTTGACGAATGGTATAAAACAAGGCGGGAAGCCGTCTTGTGAACGAACCTCCCGCCTGATGGCCGGTCGGGGTGAGAGGATTTGAACCTCCGACCACTTCAACCCCATTGAAGTGCGCTACCGGGCTGCGCCACACCCCGTTCCTTCTGGATGGCATTAGTATAGCAAAAACATCCTCTTTTCGTCAAGAGGTATCCGATCCGCTGGTCCGCTCGCCGGCCTCGCCGGTCTGGCCGGTACGCCTGGGTTCCTGGACTCTCGCTTTATACCAGGCCCAGTTCCCATTTGGCATCCTCTGTCATACGGTCGGGAGACCAGGGGGGGTCAAAAGTCAGATCGACCTTGCAGCTTTTGACGTTCTCAACCTCGCTCACGCGCATCTCAACCTCGGAGATAACATCACCTGCCATCGGACAGCCCATCGCCGTCAACGTCATGGTGATATGCACGCTCCCCGCCTCATCATCAATATCAACGTCATAGACCAGGCCCAGGTCAACAATATTGACCGGGATCTCAGGGTCATAACACTCATGCAGAGCGTCCATGACCTCTGCCCTATTGATTTCTGCCATTGCTTTGCCGCTCCTTCTTAATCCGAGCAAATCACTAGGAATTTGTTTCTTGTAATATAGCGCATAGAGCAGGGTTTGTCAAAGCTTCGCTCAGTATTCAGCATGGTAGGCTGCAAAAGCGAGGACCTCTTCTCGCGCCGGGAGACCCGGCTGCGCTCCAAACCTCGTGACTTTCAAGGCGCTCGCCAGCACAGCAAAGCGTAGCGCCTGCTTTGCCGTCTGGCCCTCAACCAGCGCGACGACCAGAGCGCCAACGAAGCAATCGCCCGCCGCCGTTGTGTCCATCACCTGTACTCTGGGAGCTGGCTGGTACAGGTACTGCGGTTCTCCTCCTTCGTCTGACGTGACCAGCAAGGCGCCTTGAGCACCAAGCGTTATCACAACCATTCGAATACCATAGTTATGCAATACCGTCGCCACCACGCGCGCGTCCTCTTCGCTCTCCACACGCTGGCCGCTGAGCAGCGCCGCCTCAGTCTCGTTAAGCACCAGCACCTGTACCTGCTGTAATATCTCGCGCGGCAGCATCTGGGCAGGAGCCAGGTTCAGGATGACAGGAACTCCGACTGTACAGGCTTCAGTGATCAATCGCTGCACCGTGTCGAGAGGGATCTCCAGTTGCAGCACCAGAGCTTGCATCTGTGGCAGCGCCGCGATGATCGCCGCAAGTTGCTCCTGGTCCTGGCCGAGGCGCATATTCGCACCGGCGGCCACCACGATTGCGTTGTCACCATAGGGACTGAGAAAAATAAAAGCGGTGCCGCTGGCCTCTTCACCGTCAACGACGATCAGGCCGGTATCGATTCCTTCAGCTTGCAAGGAGTGGAGCAGGCGCTCACCAAACAGGTCATTGCCGATGCGGCCTGCCATTGTTACCGAGCCGCCCAGGCGCGCCATTGCTACTGCCTGGTTGGCTCCTTTGCCGCCCGGCACGAGCCTGAGCGATCCCGCGCCCAGTATCGTTTCACCTCGCACCGGAATGCGTGGAACGCGCACCACCTGGTCCATGTTCAAGCTACCCACGACAAAAATCGTCTTTGCATTCATGGATATCTCCCTTGATCGTGCCTGCTCTCAATTTCGCACATCCTCTACTGGGATCAGCGTTTTCATGCTACGACAGTAAGCGGCCAGACGGCTGAAAATTGGCAGTTGGTCCAGCGCAGGCATATAGCCTATCAGAATCAGTTTGCACTGCGCCCGGGTCAAAGCGACGTTCAGGCGATTGGGATTGATCAGAAACTCAAGGCGTGGACTGTCCGCCGCCGGTTTTGTGCTGGTAGCAAACGACATGATAATCACCATGCGCTCTCCGCCCTGGAAACGATCAACGGTATCCACACTCAGGGGCGAATCGCCGGGCAGAGCCTGCCAGCCGCTCGCAGGATCAGCACTGAAGAGGTGGCGGCGGATGCCGGCTGCCTGGGCGCGGTATGGCGCAATGATACCGATATCTTGTGGCGCGATGCCACGCCTCAGCAGCGCCGCGACAATCTCTCGTACTACACGCGCTTCAGCATTGCTCAGTTTCGCTTCGGGATGCGCCAGTTCGTCTGCTGTCGGCTGTACATTCAGAAAAACCAGAGGCAGTGATGGCTTGATGGCCTGAAGGATATGAGGAGCTTCTCTGGGCGGGGCAGGGGACGGAGCAGCCTTCAGTGGCAGGCGACGATTGGCTATAGATTCATGGGCAATAAGCATATTGTTGTAGAAAACTTTTGAGGCAAAATTAGCAATCCACCTGTTCATGCGATACTGAACGCGCAGCGAGACACAGGCACTGACCGCCAGGGGATGATTCCGCATGTAGTCATCGTCGAGCCGCTTCAAACGCGCGAAAAGCGACAGCGCCAGTCCCTGCTCTGCCGCCTCTTTGCTCAGCACCAGGGGTGGCAGTTGTTTCTCATCGCCCACCAGGATAAAGCGCCTGGCGAAGGAGAGAGCGCCCAGAATAGCAGGTATAGTGAGCTGGCCGGCCTCGTCGATGATGGCAACGTCGAACATGAGGCCCGTCTCTTCAATCACCTCTTCCTGGAGCAGCGATCCCGCAGATGTGTACTTACCCGCAGACCAGGTAGCGGTAGTAGAAGCGATCACAGGAGCAGAATACAGAATATCGCGCACCAGCGCTGGTAAGCCCTGAGCATCCTGTGCCTGCCGCGCTGCCACCAGGCTTTTCAGCAGATGTGGCCTGACCGCGTCATCTACACTGCGTTCGTGGCCCAGGCGTACATAGTCGTAGAATCCTTCTTTCTCCAGCCGTTTGAGCATATTATCCACTGCCTGGTTGGTGAATCCGGCGAGCATGACATGCTGTCCCTGCTGGCAGAGGCGCTTGACGATCTCCGCGATTACACCGGTTTTGCCAGTGCCGGGCGGTCCCTGGATCAACAGGTAATCCTGCATTTGCAGCGCGCGCTCAATTGCCAGATTCTGCTCCGCATTGAAGTCGGGACGCGGCGTGACCTGCCTGTCCACAAAGCGAGGCCGCGTTTTGCCGGAGACGAGATCGCGCCGGTGTGGTTCGCATTGGAGCCAGCGCAGCAAATTTTGCAGCGTGCGCACATGTACCAGGTCGTTATCGTAGCGATCAATCAGCGCCGGACGCGCGATCAGTTCGCGCGTCCAGACCGTCACCTCTTCAGGGTGTACCGCCATGATCGTTCCCGACACCACTTCGCTGCTGATGGGATTACCGCTGCTGAGCAGGATTTCATCGCCTTCGCGCAGTTCCGAGCTATTCTGACAACGGAAAGACTGCTGCCAGCCATCCTTCTCAACGACTGCCGCGCCGAGAGGCTCCAATCCGCTAATGGCCGTGCCGCCTTCGATCCGCTCCTGTACTGTGGTTTTCCAGAGCCGGGCCTGCTGCTGTTCGCCCGCCCGGCCTTCAAATTGCAAGAGGCGATAGTAGGTGGCAAAGAACTCGCGCTCGCCGGCGGTATCAATAACCAGAGTTGAAGGACGGCTATTGGCGGAGACCCCCTGCGCCATGCCGGGCGACTCCTGCCAGTCAGGAGAGTGGGCTGAGTGGGCAGATGGCACAGACGGTTCGGGAGGCTGCCAACCGAGCAGCGCAGAGACCGCCTGGCACTGGCACAGCAGCGCACACCTGGCACAGCGGGCCGGACCAGGCGGAGCTGGAGGCACGTCCGTGACACGACTGAGTACGAGCAGATTGCGCGTCTGGTTGACGCGCTGCAACTCACGGATGGTTGAGCGAATGCCAAAAGCCTGGGCGCGTTCAGGTGTGCCGCTGTAGAGCAGTGTGGCGAGCGCCTTCTTCATGTGCGAGTCGCGGCGTACGGTCAACAACGCATGGTAGCCGTAGACCTGCCAGCGATGCTCACGCCTGGGCAGTTCTCCGCTTGCTCCACCTGTCTTCAACTCCAGCAGGCGCTGGCGACCGCCCTGCTGCCAGAAAAGATCAAGTCGCCCGCGCAGACCAATTTCGGGGGCAAGGAGAAACGTTTCCGCCCGCACCTGGGCGTCTGCCGGATCTTGCCGTTGCCCGGCGCCCGTTTCCTCACCCGCTATTGCCGGGGTATCCCACAGCGTTTCACGCTCGCTCTCGTACCAGCGGGCCAGACTGGCAAGGTGCGGCAAAACCTCAGCGCGCATCAGGTCCGCCGCGATGCCGGCCAGCGCCATGTCGATACTATAGAGCGACAGAGCCTGCTCCAGGTGGCGGCACAGCGTGTCAAACGCGGAGGCCGCTTGCTGCTCGCCTGCTGAGGCGGGTTCGCTACTGACAGCAGGCTGGCTGCGATCATGCTCCTTCAGCAACTCCTTAAAGCAATAATGAACCAGGTTGCCGCGAATAGCTGCCGTCGAGGGCGCCGAAGGGAAGAGGCGATTGAGCAGGTACTGGCGCGGACAGTATTCAGCCTGGTTCAGGTCGGTAATGTTGAGCAGTGTATCCGGCTCCAGCACCGCCAGTGTGTAAGCGTTGCCGCGATAGATGGAGCGCACGCGACCATTGTACTCGACGGTATCGGGAGAAAACGGCAGATGATAGACGCGCAGCCACAGGTTATAAGAGCGCAGGATATCGCCAAGCGCCCGCAAATCCTTGATGAAACTGCGATAGTATTGATCTTCGAGTTGCAGTTCGACGCGCCTGGTGCCGGTATCGAGGATAATTACTGGAGTTCTCGCACCGTTGACGATTCGTTCGTGAGCGGCGATAATACGCCCTTCGAGCAGCATTTCGTGGCAGGTCTGCGCGCTATCGAGCGCGCAGAGAAAACACTCGCTCTTCGTTGTAGTGGCATCGTTCTGGCTGCTGGTTTCGGGCATTACCATCGGAAGGTGCTCTCCCTGATCGTTTCTTCTCAAGAGCGGCCTGACCCTGTTTTGCATATACAGTACGGTAAGGCGCCATTGTTCACAGTGTAATCGGGGAGCAGTAATCCGTCAAGATGAGTCCACCTTGCTGGAACTCTTTCGTTTTCAGATCGTATATTGTCATATAAGGTCTGTTTAAGGCTTTTTAACTCGTCCTTTCAAAATGAGAAAAGTTGAGGGAGAAAAAGGAGATCCAGGGAGTATTTTCCCGAAAAACCTCTTTTTTCTCCTGTTCTTTATCAGGAGAGAATGCTTATGATTCTCCATCGCGGAGAGCGCGTTTACTGGGGAGCGCCGGAAATCATCTACCTGGAAGGGAAGATCATTGCACTGGATGAGGAGCAGCAGACAGTTGTTGTGCATATTGAGCGGGCCACACCACATTCGGCGCACCTGATAGATACCGATGTGGCTTTCGCGGCCAACGGTGTCAAGCCGCTTGAAGGCGAGAGTCCGCCGGGAACGACCTCTGAACGTGCCACTCAGCGTCAGCCGCCGCGCAAGATGAGTGACGAGGAGAAAGTACGCAGCGCCGCTGCCGTTGCAGTGCATCAACAGCACGGCTATACATTGCCGGCGGAGCAAGAGCAGGTACTCATTGACCAGGTAGTGCAGGTGCTCAATGATGATCCGGCCCTGCGCGCGCGGATCATTGCCTCTATGGACGAGATTTTGCAGCGCGAACTGTAAGTCACTGCCTTTGATGGCAACGAAATAGAGAAAGAGAGGTCCAGGGGGACGCCGGAGATGTCCCCCAATTCTTCTTTTTAAAAAGATTTGATGTTATTCTTCGGCATGCAGCCATTCTCCCGTCGTCTGAAGAGCAACGGGAGAATGGCTGCATCTCTGTGATATGATATTGAGCAGTGGGAAGCCCGGTCAGAGAGAGGAACGGCCTTCCCGGCGGGAATTGCGATCCCCATGGAGTGATACTCCCTTGCGTTCAGATGGGCAAGATGCTTGCGCATCTTGCCAGTCCCGCCGGTGGCGGGACGGATCTCGAACGGCTATCAAGATTTCATACCATGTTGCTTTCAGAGAAGCAACATGGTATGAGGCAGATGTCCCCACAGCATCACCCTTTAGGCGAATCTGCTATAATCTTTAGCATCATACGACAACGGAGCTATTTTCTATGCCAGAGACAATGTTTGAGAAGATCTGGAATGCGCATATCGTGCGCGATGTACCAGGCGAATCGACCGTCCTCTACATTGATCGCCACCTTGTTCACGAAGCGACTTCCCCGCAGGCTTTCGCCGGTCTGCGGGCCACCGGGCGTTCTGTGTACCGCCCGGATGCCACTATCGCCGTGCTTGATCACAACGTGCCGACAGTGGTCGGACGGCGTATGCTCGATGTGGTGGACCGCGAAAGCGAACTGTGCATCACCACGCTTGAGCAGAACGCGCGGGACTTTGGCCTGACGCTCTTTGCTATGAATGACGAGCGACAGGGCATTGTACACATCATCGGACCCGAACAGGGCATTACGCTCCCCGGCATGACGCTCGTCTGTGGCGACTCGCACACATCCACGCATGGCGCGCTTGGCGTATTCGCCATCGGCATCGGCACCAGCGAAGTCGAGCATGTGCTGGCGACGCAGTGCCTTTTGCAGAAGAAGCCGAAGACGATGAACATTCGGATCGAAGGCAAGCCGGGAGCAGGCGTGACGGCGAAGGATATCGCCCTCTATCTGATCGGCCAGCTCGGTACCGGCGTCGGCACCGGCCATGTGATCGAGTTCAGCGGCTCGACCGTGCGCAATCTGTCGATGGAAGGGCGTATGACGCTCTGCAACATGGCGATTGAGGCAGGCGCACGTGCCGGCATGGTCGCGCCGGATGAAGTGACGTTCGAGTATATCAAGGGCCGGCCCTATGCGCCGCAAGGCGAACTCTTCGAGCAGGCCGTCGCAGCCTGGAAGCAGCTTGCCAGCGATCCCGGTGCTCATTTTGATGCTGTCCATGAGATTAACGTTGATGGCCTGGAACCGCAGGTCACATGGGGAACTAATCCCGGTATGGTGACGGCTGTGACAGGCGAGGTGCCTGATCCGGCGCAAGAGCGCGATCCGCTCAAGCGGCAGAGCTATGAGCGCGCACTCAAGTATATGGGGCTGACCCCCGGCCAGAAAATTACCGATATTAAGCTTGATAAAGTCTTTATCGGCTCCTGTACCAACTCACGCCTGGATGACTTGCGCATGGCAGCCCGCTATGTCAGAGGCAAGCATGTTGCGCCCGGCGTGCAGGCGCTGGTGGTCCCCGGTTCGATGCGTGTGCGGCGCATGGCTGAAGAAGAGGGACTGGCCGATATCTTCCGCGAGGCGGGCTTTGAATGGCGCGAGGCCGGGTGCAGCATGTGTATCGCTATGAACGGAGACCGCCTGCTGGAAGGCGAACGCTGCGCTTCAACCAGTAATCGCAACTTTGAAGGCCGCCAGGGACGCGGGGGCCGTACGCATCTCGTCAGCCCGGCGATGGCCGCCGCCGCCGCGATTGCCGGTCATTTCGTCGATATCCGCGACTTTTAGAAGAAAGCAGAGATACTGATTCTATGGAACCCTTTATCACTCATACCGGTCTGGTAGTTCCACTGGACCGCACAAACGTCAACACCGACGAGATCACACCCGCGCGCTTTCTCAAGACAATCAAGCGTACGGGCTTCGCTAACGCGCTGTTCGCCAACTGGCGCTTCAACGACGATGGCACACCCAATCCTGAGTTCGTGCTCAATTTTCCGCGCTACCAGGGCGCGAGCATCCTGCTCGCCGGCGATAACTTCGGCTGCGGCTCCTCACGCGAGCACGCTCCCTGGGCCATCCGTGAGTATGGCTTCCGCTGCCTCATCGCGCCCAGCTTCGCCGACATTTTCTATAACAACTGCTTCAACAATGGCATTCTACCCGTTACACTTGATGAATTCGTCGTACAGCGACTGTTTCAAGAAGTTGAAGCCTGCGAGGGCTACACGCTGACCGTCGATCTTGCATCCCAGACGATTACGAAACCGTCAGGGGAAGTGCTGCGCTTCGAGATCGACCCGTTCAAAAAGAACGCGCTGCTCAAGGGCCTGGACAACATCGGCTGGACGCTCTCGCACAGTGACGAGATCACTGCCTATGAGGAGCGCCGCCGGCGAGAGGCGCCCTGGCTGTTTATTGCGCGCTAAGTATTGTGCTTTGCATAAGGAGAAATTTTGTGACGACCCAACAGATTGCTTCTTCTGACATAGTGCCTTACCAGCTCCTCGATGTGGAGGGGAACCTGTCAGGAAGAATGCCTGACCTGGACTCGCAGCGTCTGCTCCAGCTCTACCGGGAGATGCACCTGGGCCGCGCCTTCTCAAACAAAATCATCGCTATGCAGCGCCAGGGACGCGCCACCACTTTCGGTTCGCTCGTTGGGCAGGAAGCGACCACTGTCGGCCTGGCCGCGCCCATGCGACCTGAAGACTGGCTGGTCACGTCGTACCGCGAAATTGCCTC
>JADBKA010000428.1 GCA_014896635.1 Ktedonobacteraceae bacterium | reverse complement strand
TTCTGAAAAATGGCGCACTCCCCCTGGTGGAAGTCCGCCAGCTCTTTTCGGCTCTTGTGCAGGCGATAGCCTACATTCACAAACGGGGAGTGGTACACCGCGATCTCAAGCCGAGCAATATTCTGCTCGATAAGGCTGAGGACAGCGACCAGGTGTATGTGCGCCTGATCGACTTCGGTATCGCTTCCATTGCTGGTTCCGCCGGCCTGCCCGCTGCTCCGCCGTTGACGACGAACGGGCGCGAGATGGGGACGCTCGCCTATATGGCCCCGGAGCGCCTTGAGGGGATCGCTGCTCCCAGTAACGATATCTACTCGCTTGGTATTATCCTCTATCAGATGCTGACCGGCTCCATCGCCACCGCGACGCGCAAAATCGGCGTCATTCCGGCACCACTGGAAGCGGTCGTGGACCGCTGTACACAGTATGACCCGGCAGATCGCTTCTCCTCCGCCGATGAGCTTTTGCAGGCTTTCGAGCGAGCCTGCCAGGAAGTAGAAGGGCGGTTGACGGGACCTACTGAGCGACTCGTATATCATGGGGAGTCCCATCCTGTAAGCCCGGAAACTGCCGGGCCGCTTGCCTCTGGTCCCTTCGCGCTTATGCGACCCGATGGTAGCATGACACAGCAAGGATTGCTGATCCACCGCGCCGAGACGATTGCCCCCTCTGAAGCCAGAGTTACCGGCTCTTTCAGTAAAGAAGATTACGACGCTCCCACCTCGTTCGCCAATTCTTCGCAGACCGGCGAGACAACCGGCGCAAACCATCACCTGGCAAATGAAGCTGTGTTGGCAGCTAAACCAACACATACACAGCAGAAACGTAAAAAGCGTACTCTAGTCGGCATGATTTCACTGCTGAGCATCGTCCTGATCGTCGTGATTGCCGGTACCAGTTACCTGCTCTTTATCTCGGCTATCACCGCCACAATTACTGTTGCACCAAAGGTGCAGTCGATTAGTAAAGTGCTGACAATGACGGCCAGGCCGGGGCAACAGGCGGTTGATGCCGAAGCGGCGACGCTGCCGGTCTATTCTCTAACGCGAACAAAGAGTGCTTCGCGGCAGGGTGCTACCTCAAAGCC
Source organism: Ktedonobacteraceae bacterium (assembly GCA_014896635.1). Next base: position 726 of record JADBKA010000428.1, on the reverse strand, counting down.
TGACAACTGTTTCTTCGACTTCTTCTGCAAGCCGATTGTCAGTCCCGCCGATGTTGACAACATCGCCAGCCAGATCAGGCCCACGCTCCAGGCCCAGATCAGACAGGAACTGCAAAGCGAACTACAGCGCGGTGGTTACACCCCGTTAGGGAATGTCTCCTTCATAGATACCGCGCAAACGGCGAACCCACCGGTTGGCACTCCTAGCCAGACCGTCACAGTGACACTGACGGAACAGGGTATGCAGCTCTATATCAAGACAGAAGATGTACGCTCTCTGGCCCGTCAGCTCTTACGGAAGCAAGTGCCGGAGCATTACGTGCTGATCGACTCGCTGACGCAGATGGGCCAGCCGGTGCTTCAGAGCGTGAATAGTAAGGGGGAAGCGACGCTGGCGATAGGTATTGGTGCCAGGGCGCGCTACCAGCTCTCACAGCAAGAACTGGACCAGATCCAGTACGATGTGCAGGGGATGACAAAGCGAGATGTCAGGGCGTACCTGGAGAAGAATCATCCGGGTCTGGATATGGCGACTTTCAACATTCATCTCTCCTATGGTGACACGTTGCCGAGAAATGTTGGACAGATCAAAGTGACGGCGATAGAGCCGACCAGCCTTTCGCCAGTGCAGGTACCCCCGGTCCAGGGAACACCCATCGGCAACCTTATATCAGATCCGGTGAAATGATGATCGGAAGCGTGGGGGTCCAGGGGGCCAGCATGGCC
>JADBKA010000427.1 GCA_014896635.1 Ktedonobacteraceae bacterium | reverse complement strand
TGCTCGACGGCACGGGACAATTGCGCCAGGACGACGATAGGGATATTCAGCTCGCGCGCCAGCAGCTTCAGGGTGCGGGAAATTTCATCGATCACCTGCACCCGATTCTCGTACTTCCTTCCTGACTCATTGGGTTGCATGAGTTGCATATAGTCAATCAGCAGAAGATCAATCCCTTCATCTTGCACCCATCGGCGCGCCCGGCTGCGCATCTGGTTGGGAGAGAGAACCGAGGTTCCGTCCACGCGGATCATGATCGTAGAAAGTTCATCGATGCCCTTCACCAGCCTCTCCCACTCGTCATCCTCAATATTACCGGCTGAAAGCCGTTGGAGATTAATCCCTGTATGCATGGACAAACAGCGCTCCGTGATTTGCTCCTGGCTCATCTCCAGCGAAAAAATGCCGATGCGCTGCTGATACTGGAGCGCTGCCTGTAAGGCGATAGACAGAGCAAAACTGGTTTTCCCGATGCTTGGCCGGGCTGCAATAACGATGAGATCGGACTTTTTAAAGCCACCGGTCAGTCGATCCAGGTCAACAAAGCCACTGGGTACCCCAAGTAACTGACCACGCCGCTCCGAAAGCGTTTCTAGCTTCAGAAAGTAGCGCGAAAGCAGTTCAGCCAGGCTACTCTCTTCGCCGACGTTGATGGCCCGTTGACTGATCTCGAAGATGCGGCTCTCTGCACGATCTACGACTTCCAGAATATCCTCTTCCGCTTCAAAAGCACTGGCCGCGATGACCGAGCTGGCTGCGATCAACTGGCGCTGAATCGAGGTTCGTCGCACGATGTTCGCATAGTAGCGCGCATTCCCACTACTAGGCACCCGATTGACGAGTGATGTAATATAGCCCGGTCCTCCGACGTCTTCCAATTGCTGGCGTTGTTCCAGCAGGTCACACACCGTAATAAAATCGGCTTCCTGGCGGCGAGCAAACAGGGTCACCATCGCTTCATAGAGCAGGCGATGCGCGTGACGGTAGAAATCTTCTGGCCGGAGCTGTTCGATCATCTCCGCGACCACGTCCGGGTCGATGAGCATACTGCCGAGGACGCCTGCCTCAGCTTCGATATTCTGAGGCAACATCCTCTCCGCTGCTTTTGCCTGCTCTTTGCTCATCGCATTCCCCCTTTCCGCTGCCTGGCCTCTCGCGCCTGCTTGATCCACTCCCGCAGCGACTGGCGTGCCGCTCCAGGCGTGGACCCAGACTCAAACAAGGCAAAACAATCCGTGACCTCTTTAGTACGCTCTTGCCACTCTCGCTCAGAATAAAAGACGGTTTGGCGCACAACCTGGCTCACGGTGTTATCCAGCATGAGCGCATAGGAATGGTCAGCCAACTGAACGACCTGGGGTGTGCAAAGCGCGACCCGGCGGTCATGCGTCACCTCAGCAAACAATCGCTTGACTTGCTCATACGTCATACCGCCGTTGGCACGTAGCGAGATGCGTATCGGCACTGATCTCGCCACACGCGGTGGCAAGGAGGAAGGGACGACGTAAGCAGGCCCTGACTGCTGGACAGGGGCAGACGATCCTGGGGCAACTGAGGGCAGTCCTGGTGCGGAGGTGATCGGTGCCTTCATCGCCTCGACCATAGCTGCATAGGGAAGTTGCCCATAGTGCTCAACCAACTGGGCTGCCTCATCAGGAATGCCTGCACGGTGATAATCTTTGCAACGCTGAATAAACACCGCTGCTGGTTTCTGGATCGTGCCATCTCGGCGATGCACAAGCGTATAAAAAAGGGCCGCAGTGATAGCAGAGGTATCATACTCAATATCACGGAAAAGTTTTGCATAAATACCTTGT